>JBEDHB010000046.1:0-9379 GCA_041174325.1 Pseudomonadota bacterium | reverse complement strand
TTTGAGAGTAATGGAAAAAAATATTCGTTTAATGGGCAAGTCAACGGATCCCAAATGAGAGGCACCCTCAATGGAGATCCTAAATTACTTGTTGTTGGTAAACGACTTTAATAAGCTGCATAAATGTTGGTTGATAGGGTATGGTTTCATTACCTAGTCTCTCAATCCCTGTAATACAGGCTCCAATGGCCGGAGGCATTACAACCCCAGCCTTGGTTTCAGAGGTTTCTAATGCGGGCGGTTTAGGAAGCTTCGGTTTTGCTTATAGTTCTCCAGAAATCATTGCTCATGATCTAAAGCTTGCGCAGTCACTAACGCAAGGCCCCATTAATGCTAACTTTTTTCTATTTCCAAGTGCTGAGTTACCTGATTCAAATCGATAGAGCGGGCGATGGAGCCTCTTTGCGAATTAGCTCCTGATGTTGATTTCGTTGTTCCGAAACCACCCTTTTGCCCCGATCTCGAAATGCAATTAGAGCCTATTTGGCAATTGAGACCGGCAGTTCTCAGTTTTCATTTTGGTATTCCACCAGAGTGGGTTATGCAGCGGGCCAGAGCGCTCAATATCGCCATTGGAATGACGGCAACTAATCTTGAAGAAGCTCTTGGGGTTGAGAGGGCCGGAGCAAACTTTATCGTGGCTCAAGGTATTGAAGCGGGTGGTCATCGAGGAACATTTGGGGTCGAGAGTCCCGATGAGCGGTTGACAACGTTTGATCTTTTGTTTCAATTGGTCAGACACTGCACCATTCCTGTAGCTGCCGCGGGGGGTATTATGGACGGCCGTGATATTCGAAAGGCTTTAGATTCTGGAGCTAGCGCTGTTCAAATGGGATCCGCTTTTTTGTGTTGCACCGAATCAGGGGCCTCTTCTGAATATAAGGCCCTTCTCCTAGCCGAGAACACACGACCAAGTATTTTTACCAAAGGCTTCTCGGGGCGCTGGGCTCGAGGGGTTGAGAATGCGTTTACTCGCAATATGGAAGATAAGCCGACGTTGCCGTTTCCAATTCAAAACACACTCACTGGCGCATTGCGTCAAGCCGCAGCCCATGCACATAATCCAGAGCATCAAAGCCTGTGGGCAGGAAGCGCTTTTTATAAAGCGCGAGCACTTAAAGTTTGTGAGCTCATGAAAGCATTGCAAATTGAGCTTGAAAGTTAAAACGTAGTGAGCGTTAGCCCATTTTTAGTAGGATGACACCAAGCAGAATTAGCGCAACACCAATCCAGCGAATTGGAATATTCGGATCACCAAAAACCAACACCCCCAGGGTAAAAGTACCCACCGCTCCAATCGACGTCCAAACTGCATAGGCCGTTCCAATCGGAATCTCTTTTAGTGAGTACCAAAGTAGCACTCCGCTAAGCGCCATGCTGATCACAGCAATGCTAATGCCCCAGATTTTCATATTGGGGAGATCAGCAAGCTTTAATCCTAGAGGCCAGCCAATTTCACAAGCACCAGCTAGAAGTAGTGAAATCCAATAAATACTCAAGAGTGATTAATCTTCTATGTGAATGAACTACGCTAGCATAGCAAAGATGAGAATATTGATCACTGGCGCCACCGGATTTATTGGGCGGCATTTGGTAAGTCGCCTATTAGAGGAGGGTTACTCGGTGAGTGCGACCGCCAGATCTGAGGCGGATGCGAATTCTTTAAATCAGCGCGGGGTCAATACCATCCAGATCGATCTTTTGCTGGTGAATAATTTACAATCATTGGTTCGTGGCCACGATTGTGTGATTCATTGTGCGGCCCACGTTGGGCTTTGGGGCCCAAAAGCGCTCTATGAAAATCTTAATATTCAGTTGACGAAACGACTGCTTGAGGCCGCAACCCAAGAGAGTATTAGGAAATTTATTTACATGAGTTGTGCCAATGTGGTGCTCAATGATTCTGTACCGATCGAAAATGCGACAGAAGATATGCCAATTTGCCATCTAGATGCATTTCGTTACGCCCGCTCAAAAGCGCAAGCTGAACAATTGGTGTTGTCCAGCGTGTCGGGGTCTTTAAGTGCTATTGCGTTACGGCCTGCCTTAGTTTGGGGTAATGGAGACATGATCGATCGCCAAATCGGGCCCGCTGCAAATCGTGGACAGTTTGGTTGGTTTGGTCATGGTCGTTATCCCTATTCCACCTGTTACATCGGAAATTTATGCGAAGCAATCGTGCAAGCATTAACAAAGAATGTTTCCAGCGGAGCATTCTTTATTCGGGACGAAGAGCAAATGAATCTGCGCGAATTTCTGAGTGCGCGATTACAGGCTGGTGGTTTTGCGGTGCCGACCTTCTCCATCCCATTGGCTGTTGCTTGGCCTTTAGCAGGCTTTACAGAAAATGGCTGGAACTACTTGCCACTTAAAGGCGAGCCACCACTTGTACGTGAGGCCGTGCGTACCATGGGCTATCCATTAACCGTCTCTATTAATAGGGCAAAGAATGCATTTGACTACCGTGCTTCATATTCGGTGGCTGAGGGCATGCAGGCAATTGAGAGGGATGCCATTAAATCGTGCAAAATTTCGTAATACGAAATGGTGTGCTGAAAAATGAAATAGCCCTTGTATAAAAGCCACATGTAAGGAATGCTAACAACATAACTTATTGATTAATATAGATTTATTTTGCAATACCCTATGCTACATTGATTCCATCAAATTACTTTTAACTTTTGGAGGATCTATGAATAGCAAGCTGGTTGATGAAGCGCCGTACCACCCAGGTTATGAGGATGCGTCCTTTGAGCAGGCTGAAAACCCATTAATGGCTGAATTGGCCCAATACCGCAAAATGAATGAACGTTACATTGAAACCGCTAAGAAGATCGTTGAGTTCTTGGGTGCGGGCAATAAAGCGGTAGCTTAAAAAACTTCTTTCCTGTTCAACAAAAACCACCTACGGGTGGTTTTTTGTTATCTGCCCGATTCTAAATAGGTATTTAGAAGCGCAATGAAATCTTTCCATAGATCGACCAATCGTAGGCCTGAAACGTTTGCACTACTTGCTTGCTAGCGCCCACAGCAAATGAAAGATGTTTATTGATTGACTGAGTCACCATGGCATCAAGCGGCACAAACCAACCACCACCCGCTGTGTTGTAAAGAATTCCGTTTTCATCCCAAAAACGGATTTGAGTGGCGGGAGTCAATTGCAATCCAACGGTAGGAAAAAGCTGAAGTGTTCGCAGTAGCGGGGGCTGCGAAGGATTAATTGCAAAGGAGTTATTTTTGCTATCAAACCCATACATATAGCGAACCAAAGGAGAAAAATCAGAGAGCAAGGATTTGCTCGGGGACTTCGGAACAAATGAGGCGCTTACTTGTGGGCCTACTGCCCACTGACCATTATTACCAAATGGAAAAATAATACGACCACCAAGACTTAGGTTCAAACTTGTCAAAAATGACGGAGGCATGCCCCAAACGGTAAACATTGTGTTGCCTGCACTAAATTGCCCACTACTTTGCCCAGGCGCAGAGGGGCCCCAAGTTGAGCTGTAGGCAGTATCAATCCGCATCATCCCTTTCCACTGATCAATCGATAGCGGCTGATAGAAACGAAGCTTATACATATCACTGAGGTCATCATTTCCGTAGCCATTTTGATAAGCCCATAACTCCAAAATCGATTGCTTGCTGTAATTGAAAGAATCATTTTTAAGCCCAAAGAAATTACGTGACTGGGGTTCGCTGACCGCAATTTGAGCAAAGCCATCTTGCGCCAGAAGAATAAAAAATCCACACAGAAAGCCTGAAATAATCTTCATGGATTCAATCGTTCATACGGGTCTAATTATTGAGATCTTGTATATTAGACTTAATTGCTAACTGAGGTATAAAAATGGGTAACAACAATTCAAAGCCCGATCTTGAGCGACTCTTTGAGCAAAACCGGCAGTGGATCCAGTCGGTGACGAGCGCCGATCCAGATTATTTTTCAAGACTGGTTGATCAACAAAATCCTGAGTACTTATGGATTGGGTGTTCAGATTCCCGGGTTCCTGCCAATCAAATTGTGGGACTTAAGCCCGGCGAGGTATTTGTTCATCGCAACATCGCAAATATCGTTGTACATACTGACTTTAATGCATTGTCCGTGATTCAATTTGCGATTGATCGTTTAAAAGTCAAACATATTATTGTGGTTGGGCATTACGGTTGTTCAGGGATTGATGCCGCAATGAATAACACCCGCATTGGTATTGCCGATAATTGGATCCGGCACATTAAGGATGTCCACGATAAGCACCATCATGAACTTTCTTCGATGGCCGATGAGAATGCACGCTTAGATCGCCTGTGTGAGCTTAATGTATTAGAGCAAGTAATTAATATTGGGCAAACCAATATCGTGCAAGATGCTTGGGCAAAGGGCCAGACTATTTCGATTCATGGCTGCATCTATCGATTGCATGATGGATTGCTCAAAGATTTACATACCAGCATCTCCAACCCGAAAGAGTTGGCGGATCGGTATCATGCTCAATTAGCAAATTAAGGAATTGTGATGAGTGTTCATGTCGTTGGAATATTTAAAACACAAAGTCCCAAGGACTTTGATGCTTACCGTGCACAGGTTGGCGCGACCATTGAGCGTTATGGGGGTAAGGTATTACGTAGAGGGGTTTGCGATAGCCCCTTTTGGAACCAGTTAAATGCCGCAGCGTTTGATACCTTTGTTGAACTTAGCTTTCCAAGCATGGAAGATGCAAAGCGCTGGGCCAATAGCCCTGAATACTCAGCATTGCTTCCGGTGCGCGAGCGGGCAATGCAATTGACACTCTTTCCGTTGATAGTTTAAAAGCGCTCTTGTTTGCCTAAGATGCGCCACTGCCCGCTTGGCAGTGATCCCAGGGTTATCTGACCAATGCGGATTCGTTTTAGACCAATGACGCTGAGATCAACGAGCTCACACATCCTGCGAATTTGCCGTTTGCGACCCTCTCGCAGTACAAAACGAAGCTGATCCTCGTTTTGCCAACTCACTTTAGCCGGTTTTAGTGCTTTGCCATCAAGAGATAGTCCATGCTGCAAAGAGCGCAAACCCGTATCCGATAATTTGCCACTGACACGAACCAGATATTCTTTTTCGATCGGGCTATCTTCCCCGATTAACAGCTTTGCGATCCGCCCATCTTGGGTAAGCACTAATAAACCAGAGGAATCAATATCGAGGCGGCCTGCGGGAGCAAGGCCTCTGAATTGTGACCGTTCGGTTTGATGGGGGGTGCCCAGAAATTGATTCTCTGGAACGATGAGAGATGCCGCTGGCTTGTATTGCTCTTCATCATCTAAGTGCGAAATGTAGCCCACCGGTTTATTTAGCAAAATGGTGAGGCGTTGCTCTTGCTGACGCTTGGCGCCTGAACGCAATTCAACCGTTTGGTGCCTAAAGGCCCGCGTACCTAATTCTTGAATAACTTCGCCATCAACGGTTACCAAACCTTGTTCAATATAAGCATCCGCTTCCCGCCTTGAACACAAACCACGTTCGGATAATAGTTTAGAGACCCGAACCTTTTCCATTACCAAAATATCAACCAAATAAGGCCAATGATTAATACCCATTTGCCAATGTAATAGATCTGACGGTGTGAGGTTTTTAGTTTTTTCGTCTGCATCCGCAGTCGATAAAAATATGTAAAGAGGATATTTACAAAACCGAGTGACTCGCCCTCGACATTTTGTGAGGCCGCAGCACTCATCACCTGCAAACCAAACCAGCGATTAAAGCCTTGCATGATTTTGGTATGCAACGGTCTTTCAATGTCGCAAAATAAAACAATGCGCTGTTGTTCAGTATTGTTGGCTGCGAAATGGATATAGGTTTCATCAAACACAACCGCTTCGCCATCTTTCCAATAGTAGGGTTCACCATCGACATCAATAAAACAGTGCGGGCTGTTCGGGGTTACAAGCCCCAAATGGTAGCGCAATGACCCAGCGTAAGGATCGCGATGGCGAACCAATTTTGCTCCAGGAGGCAGTGAAGCAAACATGGCCGCTTTGATACTCGGGATCGATTTAAGCAGAGCGACCGTTTGGGGGCAGGACTCTTCGGCCGATGGTAAATCCTTGCCGTACCAATATAAATAGAAGCGTTTCCAGCCAGTACGAAAAAAGGAATTAAATCCAATGTCGTTGTAGCCAGTTGCTTGACGAATTTGCCCGCTATCTTGAAGAGCCAAGGCTTCGTCCCGAATCATCTGCCAGCGATCTTTTAGGGGCTGTAGCTCTGGGAACTCATTGACGGGCAAGTAAGGGCTACGACCTACTTTAGAAAATAAATAAATGAGCGTATTGATGGGCGCTAATAGCACCACATAATCAGTGAGGGAGCGCAGCAAGCCAAAGCGTACCTTGCCCCGAAAATAAATAAACAGGGCGGAACCCAAAAAGATCAGAAAAATACTGTGACGAATCTCCATTCCGACCCCTACTTACGAAGCTGTGCCTGTCTACGCTGGATCTCTGCATCAATTTTTTTCAACATGGCATCGTCTGGATTCTTCCAGTTTGCACCCGATTGATTGGCCATATAGACAACCGATGCAGCAAAATCACCTACGCCCAAATCTGGTTTCCCCCCTTTAGCAGGCATGCCACGAACTCCTACGTAGCCATGGGCCGTAAGCTGAACCTGACCTTCCTTAATCAGAGCAGCCCACTTGGCTTTGTCGCCCAGCTTCGGGGCTCCAGCTACTCCGGGCGTATGACAGCTTGCGCAGACCTGCTGATAGGTCAACTCGCCCGAGTTTGCCAAGGAGGCGTCAGAAAGCATGAGTAAGGCATAGGCGCTAAATAAATAATAAGCTGTATTGGGACGCATCATGAACTCACCCTCTTTGGTTAATGTAATCCAGTAAGATAGCTTTTTAATTCAGCAACTTGTATGGCACGTTTTTTTCGATCACTTCTTATTTTAATTCTGATTGGTGGCGTTTTAACCGCCGGCTATACCTATCTAATGCTTCATTGGAGCTATGCTGAGGGTGAACGAGCCGGCTACGTTCAAAAGTTCTCCAAGCGAGGCTGGCTCTGTAAGACCTGGGAGGGTGAGCTTGCGATGGTCTCGATGCCAGGAACCATGTCTGAAAAGTTCTTCTTTTCGGTGCGTGATGATGCCGTTGCCAATAAGATTAACGCCAATATGGGGCGTAAAGTTGCATTGCAGTATGAGCAGCACGTTGGTTTACCAAGCAATTGTTTTGCAGAAACCCAATATTTTGTCGTTGACCTGGTCGTTTTGGATTAGTCATATCCTAAAAGGCTCCGCGGCCAATTTTTTTCAAAAGATTATTTATTTTTATAACATTTTGTGTTTACAATTGCGTCAGCGCATATGCGCAATACAATGAACAATCAACAAGGAGCTTCACTTGAATAAAGCAGACTTAATCGCAGCAATTGCTGACGATGCCGAGATTTCTAAAGCAAAAGCAGAGTACGCATTGAATTCTGCTATTGAGCACATCATCAAAGCAGTAACTAAAGGTGACTCGGTGCAATTAATCGGTTTTGGAACATTTGCCTCTGGCAAACGTGCAGCTCGTATGGGCCGCAATCCAAAAACTGGCGAACCTCTTAAAATTGCCGCATCTAAGACCGTGAAGTTTTCTGCTGGCAAGGCATTTAAAGACGCTGTTAATAAGCGTAAAAAGTAATCGAGAACAATCTCTACAAACCCAGCTTCGGCTGGGTTTTTATTACCATTTTTATTACAACTTAGCTTTGTACGAGTCGTCGATGGCGATGGATGCTCATCAAGATACCAGCCCCAAACCCAAGTGTGACAAGGGCTGTACCGCCATAGCTAAGGAGCGGGAGGGGTACACCAACCACCGGTAGGAGTCCGGTGACCATGCCGATATTGACAAAGGCATAGGTGAAAAAGATCATGGTAATGGCGCCACCTAAGAGACGCGTAAATAAAGTAGGCGCATTGACGGAGATCGCCAAGCCACGCTTAATCAGTGCAAAAAAGAGCAGGATTAGGAGAATATTGCCAAGAAATCCAAATTCTTCAGCAAAAACAGCAAATACAAAGTCAGTATGTTTTTCAGGAATGAACTCCAAATGGGATTGAGTTCCTTCGCGCCATCCCTTCCCAAAAAAACCACCAGAACCAACCGCAATGACCGCCTGAATAGTATGAAAGCCTTTTCCAAGCGGATCGCTTGAGGGGTCCAGCAGGGTACAAATTCTGTTTTTCTGATATTCCCGAATCAATAGCCAATTAACGTCTGGCGCACAAATACTGCCACTAAACACAAGGAGTAAAAGAATGGCAACCCCGCCAATTGCCACAACAGGGATAATCCAACGCCATGGTAAGCCTGCCAAAATAATCACATAGAGGCCGGAGGCAAGCACCAACAGAGAGGTTCCCAAATCAGGCTGACGGGCAATTAAAAATACCGGTAAGGCGAGCAATAGTGCTGCCGCTAGATAATCAAATCCTGAACGAATACCCTCGCGTTTTTGGAAATACCAGGCGAGCATGAGTGGTACCGCAATCTTCATGATTTCCGATGGCTGAATCACAATGCCAACATTAATCCAGCGCCTAGCCCCCTTTTTGATCAATCCAAAAATAGCAACGGCGATTAGCAAGGCAATGCCAATGCCGTATATCCAAATCGCAGCCATCTCAAGCCATTTAGGCGGAATCTGTGAAACAAGCCACATAATCACAAAGGCAATCAGGAGGTTGCGGACCTGATCAAGAACCGCTACCGGCGTTCCTTGACCGGCCGATAAAAAGACAACGAAACTAATTAGAGCGAGGGCTAAGAAGATGAGGCCCAGGCGAGGATCAAAGCCACTAAAGGCCTGCAAAAGCAATGATTTGAGTCGGACTAAGGCACCCTTTTCCATTCCGGAATCTCCTTAGGCCATTTGCCATCAATATAGTAATCAATTGCTTTACGCGCAATCGGCGCAGCTTGCGTAGAGCCAAAGCCCGCATTCTCAACAATCATTGCAATAGCAATTTTGGGTTTATCGTTGGGCGCGTAGGCTACAAACAATGCATGGTCACGCAGAAACTCAGGGGTTGAGGCGTGGTTATACGTTTTTGCATTCAAGCTAAACACCTGGGCAGTACCCGTTTTACCACCGGAGCTATAAGCAGCGTTTCGGAACGATGATGCAGACGTTCCCGATTTGTTGGTCTCCATCATTGCTTTTTTAATGATCTCTACATTTTCGGGTTTGAGATCAATGCGATAACTTTCTTTTGGCGTGGTAAGTTCCTTTTGGCGCGTAAATGGCTCTTCAATCGCTTTTGCCAAATGGGGTTTCATGACCACGCCATAATTGAGAACATTGGCGAGGCCGTGTGCCAACTGCAAAATCGTAAACGCGTTGT
>JBEDHB010000045.1:0-9476 GCA_041174325.1 Pseudomonadota bacterium | reverse complement strand
ATATCAAAAAGTGATATCACCTCCTTACAAAGGGTTGGGAGATGCTTTGTTCTCAAAAACGCAGCAAGGCGTTATGACCTATTTATTTGGGAATCCAAACCGTAGCTATTACGCCAGCGAATTAATTAAACTCATTGGCGCTGGAAGTGGAGCAGTTCAGAGGGAATTAAAACGCCTGAGCGAATGTGGTCTGGTATTCATTCAGCGAATAGGTAACCAGACGCATTACCGTGCCAATCATGAATCACCAGTATTTCATGAATTGGTTCAAATCGTATACAAAAGCTTTGGAATGTCTAAGCCAATTAGTGATGCATTACTACCGTTTAAGAATATCGAAGCCGCATTCATCTATGGATCAGTTGCGAAAAAAGAAGATAGTACAAAAAGTGATATTGATCTAATGGTGATCAGTAACACTGTTACACATGGGGATTTGATCGCGGTATTACTTAAAATAGAGTCCCAACTGCAACGAAGCATTAACATCACGGTCTACAGTAAAAAAGAAATTCTTCAACAACTGAAGGAGGGTAATGCGTTTATTAGCAGAGTGTTGGAACAGCCCAAGATATGGGTTGTAGGTAGTGAAGAAAATCTCAGCACTCGAAAACTTGTGCGGACCCAACAAACCGCTTGAGAGATGTCATTAGTGCTTCAAATGAAGTATTGATAGCTCTCAAAAAATTAATGAACGATCGGTAGATATCACAAATACGCTAACCAACGGCCCATTCCAATCACACTCGTCTAGCCAGCAAGTAAGGGATGGGCTTGGGCTAAACATGGGTCTTAATGATCACCGCACAGCACCAAACTAAAACTTGATACAGTAGGGTCGATGCGAGTATCGGCCATTACTGTTTTCTATCTCACGACGGCTGCCCTAATGTGGGCTGGTAATGCCATTGTGGGTAAGCTCTTGGTACAAAGTAGTTCGCCAGTTTTGTTAAATACCATTCGTTGGGGCGTGACTGCACTTTTATTACTACCATTTGCTTGGCGCGTGTTCGTACCACGAAGTCCGCTCTGGGCGCACAGTAAACGGTTTGTACTACTAAGTCTCTTTGGGGTTGGCAGTTATAACGTTCTCCTGTATTTGGCTTTACAAACCTCCACGCCGATCAATGTCACCTTGATTGGCGCCAGTATGCCCATCTGGGCGATTATGATCGGCGCCATCATTTATCAAGAGAGGGCACAGATTCAGCAAATTGCTGGTGCACTCATTTCGATGTTGGGGGTTGCGGTAGTCATTGTGCGGGGTGATATTGAGCGTTTAATCGAGATAGAGTTTGTAGTGGGTGATTTATTTATGGTACTTGCAACCATTTTGTGGGGTGCATACAGCTGGATGCTCTCTCACCCCAAACAGAGTCCGGAGCGCAGTTGGCCATGGACCGAGTTTTTACTGGCACAAGTAGGATTTGGCTTTTGTTGGTCTTTAGTATTTGCGGCGAGCGAGTACCAACTGGGTCTGAGTTACTTCAGTTGGAACTGGCAAACATTTGCAATGATCGCCTTTGTAATCATTGGGCCATCATTAATTGCCTATCGGTGTTGGGGCCTGGGAGTCAATCAAGCGGGTGCCACCGTAGCTACGTTCTTTACGAACCTCATTCCAGTGTTCACTGCGATTCTATCAACACTGCTGTTACAAAAATCACCTGAGCTTTACCACGGCATCGCATTTGCACTGATTCTGTGCGGAATCGTTTTATCCCTACAAGTCAAGCGACAAACTACTTAGAGTTGTTGAATCTAGAATTGCCTCCATCGCGAAGAGTCGCCCACAGTAGTTATGATTTTGGGGTCAATCTGTAAGGCAATCCGATTTTGGATTGTTTGCTAAGATCAAAGAATACTTGCGCTGTATTTCAATCAATGCGTGCCTTCTAATTTAATTACAAAGCTCTCTTGTGACCAATTCACCACTTCTTCAAGCTAACCAAATTAGTAAACATTTTTCTGCAAATCGGTGGTTATTTCAAAACCTCGACCTTGCGGTATTGGCTGGTGAACAGCTGGCATTGCGCGGTGAATCCGGAGTGGGTAAATCAACCCTATTAAATATATTCGCTGGACTAGAACAGGTTGACGCTGGTGAGGTTTTTTATCAAGGACAAGCACTTAGTCAAATGACGGAGGCTAATCGCTTACGTTATCGACGGGATTCGTTAGGTTTTGTATTCCAAGCGTTTCATCTTCTACCGCACCTAACGGCCTTGCAAAATATCATGGTCCCAAGCCTTTTAAGCGGTCAGACCCGCACCCAGGCCATGCATGATGCCCAACGCGTTGCTGAACAACTGGGATTAAGTACAAGACTTGATGCGTTTCCCACCGAACTCTCGGGCGGTGAACAACAACGGGTTGCGATTGCTCGAGCTCTTGTTCACCAGCCACGCTTGGTATTAGCCGATGAGCCAACTGGTAATTTGGATCCAAGTACCGCTAGACAGGCGCTTGATGCATTACGTACCGCATGCCGAGATAACGGAGCTGCCTTAGTGATGGTTACTCACTCTGAGCAAGCGGCAAGCACCCTTGATCGGCAGCTGATCTTAACCACCCAAGGTCTGCTTGACCCGCACGCAATGACAAATCAGAATGCGTAGTGGCAGCATCACCCTCTTTGGATGGTGCATGCGGTTATCCTATCGTGCGCAGCCAGGGCGGTGGCTTATGGCCGGACTCAGCATTGCCATCGGTGTAGCGCTCGCGATAGCAATCCATACAGTCAATCGATCGGCATTATCTGAATTCAATCGTGCGCTCGATATGGTCAATGGGCAAGCCAGTGCCCAAGTGATTGCTCCATGGGGTCAGTTTGATGATCCACTTTTTGATCGGATCTATCAACAACGTCATGCATTAGGTATTGAGACCCTTAGCCCAGTCTTAGAAATCCGTACTGATCAAATTACGATCATTGGACTGGATCTTTTTTTAGCCGCTCAAGTAACGCCAGCACTTATGCCATTGGTGGAATCGGGTGCACGCGATGACCTGTTTGCAGCCGATGCACTCTTTTTGTCACCACAAGCGATGCGTGAACTTAATCTGATCGTAGGCGAACGGATTCGTCTGAAGCTTGGCTTTGATGAGCTTGATTTGCGAGTGGTCGGAACGGTACCTGGGGCAATCGGTCAATCACTAGCAGTGATGGATCTGGGGCTTGCCCAATGGCGTTTTAATCAATTAGGAAAAATTTCACGGATTGACCTAAAGCTTCATCAACATCACGATGTAGCCGATATCAGCCAACGTCTTAAAGCGCTTGAACCTAATTTACAACTCATTACCCCATCCCTTCGTGAGCAACGCTTATCAAACATGTCGCGCGCTTATCGCGTGAACCTTGCCGTATTAGCCTTAGTTGCTTTACTGACAGGCGCCTTTTTGATATTTGTTGCCGTTGGGTTTTCAGTGATTGCCCAACAGTCGCAACTGACCCTTCTTCGCACCCTAGGCGCAAGCCGAAGGTGGTTGATGAGTCTGATCGTAATACAAGGGGGAGGTGTGGCCTTGATAGGTGGGCTGTTCGGTGTCTTTGCTGGTTATGGGCTCGCAGCCATCCTTTTAATATGGAGCGGTGGCGACCTTGGTGCTGGCGCATTTGCAACACGTTCATTAACGCCCGAGCTTGATCTGCCGGTGATGTTGGGATTTTGGCTACTGGCAGTAGGTGTTGGCATATTCGCCTCTTATATTCCAGCGCGGTCTATTTTGGCATTAGAAAGCGCCCGCCAGTTACGCCCAGGTGCTGCGGAGCAGGCCCTAAATCAACTGACACAACCGGGGCCTGCCGTTCTGTTGGCAGGTTTTGGATTGGTTCTATTCTTTACGCCAGCGATTGATGGATTACCAATTGGTGCCTACCTTGCTATTGCATGCATCTTATTAGCTGGGGTCATGCTGACCCCTTGGTTGATTCTGGTGGTATTTGCTAAGCTCTTCGGCAAGTTACCCATTAGCGCTCCAAGTGTATGGGCGGTTTGGCGTCTGGGGCAGGCACCCGGTGCCGCAGCGAGCATGATTGTGGGGGTGGTGGCAGCGGTCGCTCTTACAGTCGCGATGATGATCATGGTCTCGAGTTTTAGGGATTCGATGATGACCTGGCTCGATCGTGTATTACCTGCGGATGTTTACTCAACCACTCAAAGTGGTGTGCGTCAAATGAACTTTGCACCCCCGTTATTGGAGAAGGTTTTAAAACTTCCTGAGGTTGCAAACGCCGAACTCGATCTGCATCAACCGCTCACCATGCGCCCTGACCGGCCCGATGTCACGCTTTTAGTACGCCAGTTATCGCATGCGGATCCCGGATTGCGATTACCGTTGATAGGACAATTGCAGGTAAATCCTGCGCTCGTCAATATTTACATATCTGAGGCGATGGTGGATTTGTATGGTTGGCAACCGGGTATGCAGGTTCAATTACCACTGCCACAACCACTTTCAGTATGGATTGCTGGCGTCTATCGTGACTATGGGCGGCAACATGGCTCGATCTCAATGGCTACAGACGATTACCAGCGGCATACGCAAGATACGCGACGAACTGCTCTGGTGATTTGGCTAAAGCCACAGGTATCAGCAGATGCATTTTTAGCAACATTGCCCACGCGCATCCCAGAACTTGCACCGATTAAGTTCATGACCACAACCGAAATTCGGGCTTTATCGTTAAAGATCTTTGATCAAAGTTTTGCGATTACCTACGCACTAGAGTTTGCAGCACTTCTGGTTGCTATTTTTACTGTGGCCACTGGCTTTGCTGGGCAAGTTTTATTACGTCAAAAAGAATTTGCTTTGTTTGCAGTCTTAGGGCAAACACTCAACGAGCGTAGAGCGTGGTTAATTCGGGAGGCACTGTATTTGTTGAGTATTGCTGCTATCTGGGGCAGTATTTTGGGTTTAATTATCAGTCAAGTGTTAATTCATCGTGTGAACCCACAGTCATTTTATTGGACCATGGAAACCCATATTCCCGTGGGGATGGTGTTGGGTTTATGTCTGGCAGTTGTCATAACGGGTGCGGGCGCTATTTTTTGGGCGCTGGGAAAGCACCTTGATGAACGACGCTTTATTCGACAACTCCATCATAATTAAGAATCATGTCTAAGCGCCAACGGGTTCGTACTTCATTTGTTGATCGACGTGCATTTTGGTACCGAGCGGCAGCTATTGTTTCATGGGCTGGGGGCAATAACGCGCTTGCGACGGTTTCATACCCCAAGGTTCAAATGCGACCGCTTCATTTTCCTCGGGATCATGGTGCTCACCTTGAGTTTCGGACGGAGTGGTGGTATCTGACCGGCGTGTGTGGTGAGGGTGAGCAACAGCTCGGTTTCCAAATCACCTTCTTTCGAAGTCGCACACAGCATCCGACGGATAATCCAAGCCGATTCTCACCGACGCAATTACTATTTGCGCATGCTGCAATAGCCCAACCAGCGCGTGGTTCGCTCTATCATGCCGATCGCGCAGCGCGAAGCGGTACGGCACGTGCAAGTTTTAGTCAACAGGATACAGGCGTCGTGATCGATGATTGGTTCTTGAAACGAACCTCACAAGGTTATCGTGCGGAGATTCATGATCGCCAATTTTCACTCACGATGAATGCAAGTACCAGCTCGCCAGTGATCCTGAGAGGGCAAGGTGGAGTCTCCGCAAAAGGGCCTGAACCAGAATTAGCCAGCTATTACTATAGCCGTCCACAAATTCCGGTGCAGGTTGCGATTACTCTGCAGCCCAATACACGGTCTGCGCAATCACTGACTCTTTCAGGTAAGGCATGGCTTGATCATGAATGGTCAAGCAGCTTATTAATGCCGCAAGCAGTAGGCTGGGATTGGATTGGAATCAATTTGCATGACGGCTCTAGCTTAATGGCTTTCCGAATTCGTTCAAAAACCGGCAATGCACTGTGGTGGGAATGGGATTGGCGCACCCCAGAGGGTATACGAAAAAGCCAAGCTCGAAGTGCTCCGGACTGGAAAATACAAGAGACCTGGCGCTCAGCACGTTCTCAAATTACATACCCCATTCAGTGGCGCATTGAGGTTGATGGACGCACTTATGAACTGATCCCGATTATGGCTAATCAGGAAGTTGATGCACGTGCCAGTACGGGGGGATATTACTGGGAGGGCGCTGTAACGCTTCGTAGTGAGGGCCAATCGATTGGCGTTGGTTATCTAGAGTTAACAGGTTATGGAGAGCCGATTCGCTTGTAAGAGTTAATTTAGACGTACGCCAACCAACGCCCCATCCCAATCACGCTCGCCCAGCCAAGGAGTGAAAGAAGGGCTTGGGCCTTACTCATCCCATCATGCATTGTGCGCATGCGCAAAATCATTGCGTTGGCAAGTAATAGGAAGATCAAGCACATCTTCAGAATAAATAAGCGCGAGCTAATCAGCTCAGAAGCCTGAGTAATAAACATCAGAGACCCGGTGAGAACCGCTAGACAAAAACCGATGAATGCAACAAAGACCCCTAAGCGTGATAGGTCTGATGCATTGAGTTTGTTACAAAACCCTAAGACCCGTAAATCCATAAGTACGACGCTACCAAAGAGCATGCCAATGCCCCAGATGTGGATGGTCTCAACGGTAGGATAGAGCCAGCTAGAGTGCTTCATAGCCTGGGCAAGCCATAAGCCCTCTAAGGCCATGATGGGACTACTCATTAACGCAGTTCGACAGTTTTAGAGCCAGCAGTGATGCGCTCAGCGCGTAGTTCATCGGGTTGGCTGCGATTGATATAGCCCTCAACCGTTACTTGTGAACCGGCGGCAATATCACTTTTGCTCAAGCCCCGATTTTCCATCCGAAAGGGTGGGGCAAGTACGACGGTCCATAACTTGCCGTCGGCATTGAGTTTAATAACTCCATGCGGATGCTCATAGCCACTTTGAGTAATCTTGCCAGCGAGTTGAACTACCTTGGTCTGGTCATACTCCGACCAGCCGTGATGGGCAACTGCAAGCGAGCTTAGAAGGAATGAAGAAACTAAAGAAAAGTAGCAAGCACGAAAAAATACTGCAGGTAACTTAAGCAGAAATCGCCGGGACATCATGCCAAATAATTATTTGGCTGAACTGTAAGCAGATGAAGAGCTCGGTAAAGATTTGCTATTTGACGTCGCATTGATAACAGCGGATGTGTTCGGCTTGCTGCTTTGGATGGCGCTGTTACCACCAGTGTCATTACTTTGACTAGTGACAGATCGAGAAAACTTCTGCTCATTCTCAGTGCCAACGAACGAATCGTAGCAAGCGTGGGCGCTCCCAAGTAGGGCAAACATAGAAATACCTGTAACGAGTTGAGTCAATTTCATAAAACCCCCAGCTAAGTAAGAATAAGACTACAAACTACCATGTTTTGCTCATTTTGCGAAATTATTGCATGGCAACATCTCCCAGCTTTAGAGGTCAGTAGCGCCGGGCCGCCTTCTGAAGCTCTTGAGCCACTCGTTTACGTAAGCCGGTGGGAGCTAGTACCTCAACACCATCGCCATGCTTCATGATCTCCATGACAAGCTCGGGATCTTGGTTGTAATCAAACTCGAGCAGGTAATTGCCTTCTTTATCGAAGCTACTCACTTGCTGGCCATGCCAGGTCTCTGCAGCAACCCAGCGGGCTTTCTCGGGGGTAAAGCGTAATTTGGCACGCTGGGTAGCCTTGCCGGAGAAGATGCCATAACTTTCTGCAAAATTCTCATGCAATTCTTTTTCAGAAACTTCAATCGCCTTTTCATCAAGAACACGGGCCGTTTGGATGCCATCTATGGCAAAGCTACGTAGACCCTTGCGTAGATGGCAATGGGCATCGAGGTACCAGTTATCCCGATAGAAAATCAAGCGCTGGGGCGAGACAATGCGCTCGGTCGATTCATCCTTGCCTTTGGAGTAGTAGGTGAGGTGTAAGCGCTGGCGCTTTAAGAGCGAGACACCGACTTCCTCAAAGTTCTCGAGCACATTCTTGCGGGCTGACATACCAAAGACCTTAATGCGCCTGCGTAACTCTTTAGCAGAGACCTCAGACTGACCCAAGATGCCATCGATGATGTTCATGAGCGGTGCAATATGCGGGCTTAGTAAACCATTGGTATCTAGATTCGATAAGAGGTGTTGCATCAGAACGAGGGCAGTGGCCTCTTTCTCAGAGAACCATAACCCAGGTAACTGAAACTTATCCCCAGCATTGGGTTTATCAAAGCGATAGCCACCCATGGAACGGTCATACACAATGGGTGCGTTCATACGATCACGCAAGTAATCGAGATCGCGCTTGAAGGTTGCGCGGGAGATCTCTAACTTCGCCATGAACTCTTCAATAGGGACGCAGCCCTGATTCTGGATCATGTAATTGATCTTGTGTAAGCGCTCTAAATCACTCATGGGCAATCTCCCAAAACAGAATAAGCAGTAGCATGAACCATTAAAAGCTCACTATATGAGCCAGTAAAGGGGAAGTCAATAACCGCTTCCAGAACCCTAATGCCCAAGCTGACCCCCGTAAATCTTCTCTAAACCAGCCAAATCCATTAGCATTAATTTATGCGCACCCTTAAACACCTGATCCTGAGCCTAATGCTCCTGCCAGGCATGGCCTTGGCATTGACGGTTGGCCAAACCATTGAGCTAGGGCCAATGCAAACACTTAATAGCGTGCCATATGCCATACCAGCCAATAACACCAAGAACACCTTAATCCAGGTTTGGGCCACCTGGTGCCCCTTTTGTAAGAAGCAAAATGCCTACCTAGAAAAACTCTACAAAGAGATTCCCCCGAACTCACTCAACGTCATCACGATCTCAATTGATAAGAATCCGTTGCTTGCCAAGCAATACATGGAAAACAATAAGTACACATTCCCAGCAGCGATGATGACCCCAGAACTGCAAAAATCAATGGGGAAAGTGAAGGGCATACCCATCCTCATTATTCTGGACAAGAACAACAAAATCATTTATCGGGAAATCGGAGAGATATTTCCAGAGGAATATACAGATCTCAAACGCTTTGCAAAAGCTCAGTAAAGAGGCAGGTATTTTTTACTGATAGCTTCCATTCCGATTACAAACGTTTAAGCATTTCCCTCTTCACAAACCAAATATATGCCAATAACCTATGGATTATCAAACTCAAAAAAGGTTAGGTATTTAGAATGGTGTTTTTAATTGAACTCACTCACAATCGAGCTAAAGTATTCCGCATTGAATTTGGTTCCCGTTTGCTCATGGCCATCACAATCATAGGGATTGCTTATATGACCTTCAAAAGTTTGTTCGGGGTATTCTTGGGACTATTTAGCAAATAGCAAAACGTTCGATCCATTTGCTTAGGAGAAAAATAAGGACGAGCCCGACCCTCGGCACTGATAGTATTTGGGTATGGCTGCTTCGTTCCCGACCTGACCAGGTTGCCAAGCCACCATGCGAGGAGGCCCGTCCACTCTTATTG
>JBEDHB010000044.1:0-9683 GCA_041174325.1 Pseudomonadota bacterium | reverse complement strand
GCAATAAATACGGTACTGCCGTAAGGGTTGTAGGTAACAGCGGTTTGAGGCAAGGTCAACAACTCAACCTTATCACCCAAATTAATATTGACGTTCGCAAACATACCGGGCAAGAGCTTCTTATCTGGATTGCTAATTTGAGCCTCAATCTGAATATTGCGGGTATTGAGCTCCACCTTGGGACTAACAGCCGTAATTTTTCCGACAAACGGCGTCTCTTTGAACGCATCGGTCTGCAACTCAATGGTTTGACCCACCTCGATAATCCCAGCCGAACTTTGTGGCAAGGTGAAATCAACAAAGATGGGGTCAATCGTCTGCAGAGTTAATAGCTTGTCACCAGGATTGACGTACTGTCCAGGATTAATCGTGACGATGCCAACCCGACCACTAAATGGGGCCTTGAGATTCTTTTTGGCAATCAAGGCAATTTGCTGCTCCACCTGCGCTTGTTTTGCTTTCATATCAGCAGTGCTGGTGTCATAGACATTCTTGCTAATCGCCTGAATTGCTAATTGGGCCTTATCGCGTTCATTAATGACCTTCGCCAAATCAGCTAAGGCTTTTAAAGAGTTCAGCTGGGCAACGTCGGCAGAGTCATTGAGCTTAATCAGCAATGAGCCCTCTTTGACATCCACTCCGGACTTCACCGGAACCTTTACGACCAATCCGCCAACTTCGGTGCTTAGATCAACTCCTCGGAATGCACGCACGTTGCCGACACTGTTCATGCGAGGTTGCCATTCTTGTTTTTCAATAACCGTGGTGGTCACGGTTGCAGGAGGAACTCCCATACCAGCCATAAACTGGTTAAACATGAATGTTTTTAGTTGGTTAAATCCGAAAATCAGGCCTAACAAAATAAACACCCCAACCAGCATCACAATCATGCGACGTTTTAAGGTAGGCATTTGCATCAAGGCGGCATATACTTTGGTCTTTTTGAAACGCTCGCGCGGGCGCAAACGAGCCCCAATCCAAGCAAATGGGGCCCAAATGAGCCTGAGCATTTTCTCAGTGAGAAGCGTGTTTTTTATCCACGTAATGAATTGATGAATTAGATTCATGAATCGATCTCTTAATGACTTTGTTTAGGCGGATTAACTTGCTCACTGGCCTGCGCTTGAAAAGCTGGGCCGCTACGATTCCACCAGCCACCACCAAGCGCAGCAAATAATGCGGCGGTATTCGCAAAACGGCTTGCTTGCACATCAATCAAGCGGAATTTGGTTTGCTGATACTGTCGCTGAGCAATTAATACCGCGAGATAACTACCAGTGCCGAGTTTATATTGTTCCTCTAATAAATTGAGATACTCGAAAGCATTACGCTCTGCCTCTGAAGCAGCCCGCAGTGCAAGTGCATCACTTTCAAGCGCTTGCAATGCATTTGCTACTTCTTGAAATGCATTCAGTACAGTCGCTTGATACTGAAATACTGCAGCTTCATAGGTTGCAATCGCGCCACGCCGTTGAGCTAGCAATGCGCCTCCCTGGAACAAAGGCTGAAATACCCCGCCAGCCACAGACCAAATCGCAGCATTTGGTCCAAACAGTGCCCCTGTTGTTAACGCTTGCGAACCCATCGCACCACTTAAGGTAATTTGAGGCAGGAGATTGGCGGTTGCCACACCTACCAATGCATTCGTTGATTTGATGTATGCCTCCGCAGCACGAATATCAGGGCGTTGACGAACCAAATCGGATGGAATGGAAAGTGGAATACGCTCTGGTAGGTTTAGCTTAGTCAGATCAAACTTAGCTAACTGTGCATTACCAGGAAAATCACCGACATAAACCGCTAACTGATTACGAGTAAACGAAAGATTCTTATCAATGTTCAACAAATCAATTTGTGAGCTAGCCGCAAGCGAAACCTGTGAAGTTAGATCAACGCGAGACGCTGTTCCAATTTCTAACTGCTTACTGATTAAATCAGCCAGATTTTTCTGGGACTCGTAGATCTCCAGATTGGATTGATATTGAGCACGAAGCGCGGCCTCACGAATGGCAGTTGTCACGATATTCGTGGTCAAACTTAAATAGGCGCCCTCTAATTGAAAACCCGCAATTTCAGCTTGAGCTTCGGCACTCTGAACTGCGCGGCGCGCTCCACCAAATACGTCCAGATTGTAGTTCACCGAAACCGAGGTGTTGTAGCGATTAAAAATGGTTGGGCTTCCAGTGCTTAGTCCAAACGTTGATGGAGTAATTTGCTGGCGAGTTGCAGAACCACCCAACCCAACAGTCGGGAATAAGAGTGATCCAAATGTTGCGTTTGCATTTTCTTGAGCAGCTCGCAAGGTCGCGTCAGCTGATGCTAAATTGGGGTTAAGTTTAAGTGCTTGCTTAATGAGCGCATCCAATTCAGGGGAGCGATATAGGGACCACCACTCCGCAGGAATATCAGCAGCAGGATCCAAGGACTGTTTTGTCCCCCCGGTACTCGGCGCCGTTGCTAATTCCGAGGAAACTGGTTTTTCTGTATAGGTAGCAACTTTTGGGGCATCGGGCTTTTTAAAGTCAGGCCCGACAGCGCAAGCTGTTAAGCCAAGACAAACCAAAAGACTAAAGCCATACTGAAGTGGATTTAGCGAAATGAAATGGCAGGGAGAAGATTGAGAATCAAAAAGGCTCTTCACACCTATTATTTGACCACAATGAGGCTACTTTTGGATGAATTACTCCACAGTAACGCTTTTAGCTAAATTACGTGGCTTATCAACGTCGGTTCCGAGCGCGACTGCGGTGTGATAAGCAAGGAGCTGCAGCGGAATAACGTGCAGTAGTGGCGATAGATTTCCATAATGCTCTGGCAAGCGAATCACCTGAATACCGTCTTCGCTTTTAATTTCCGTACCCTGATCCGCGAAGACATAAAGGCGGCCACCACGTGCCTTGACCTCTTGCATATTTGATTTCAGCTTTTCGAGCAACAGATCATTGGGCGCTACGGTGACAACCGGCATCGCCTCAGTGACTAAAGCAAGCGGTCCATGCTTTAGTTCGCCCGCTGGGTAGGCTTCTGCATGAATATACGAGATCTCTTTTAACTTTAAGGCACCCTCAAGAGCGATTGGGAAATGCAAGCCACGCCCCAAGAAAAGCGCATTTTGGCAATTTGCGAATGACTGACTCCAGGCAATGATTTGTGGCTCTAGTGCCAATACAGCATGGATTGCTTGGGGCAAATGGCGCAAATCGTCGAGAACTTTTTTTTCAGCGATCGGTGTTAAGTGGCCCGAACGCTTTGCAAGCGTATTGGCCAATAAGTACAAAGCAACCAGTTGAGTGGTGAACGCTTTGGTAGACGCTACTCCAACTTCAGTGCCAGCATGAGTCAAAAAGTGCCATTTGGTTTCTCTCACCATAGCACTCGATGCCACGTTACAAATCGATAAGCCTAGGGGATGGCCAAGTTCTTTTGCATGGCGTAAGGCTGCCAAAGTATCCGCAGTTTCTCCAGATTGGGAGACGACCACAATCAAGGTTTTTGGATTTGGAATTGACTGTCGATACCGATATTCGCTAGCGATTTCAACTTGTGTCGGAATCTTCGCAATGTCTTCAAACCAATATTTGGCGACACAGGCTGAGTAATAACTTGTTCCACAAGCAAGGATCAATACCTGATCAAACTCCAGCCACTCTCGCGAATCCGCAGTAAACAGAGCGGGGCCAAGTTCGGCAATATTGGCAATCGTGTCAGAGACCGCGCGCGCTTGCTCAAATATCTCTTTTTGCATGAAGTGCTGATAGGGCCCCAATTCCACAGCTTGTGCTTGAACAGGCATCGGTGTAATTTCTCGCTCGATCGCTTGACCGACAGTGTCCCAAACGGTAAATCCATTCACGGTCACTGCTACCAGATCGCCTTCCTCCAGGTAAACCATGGTTTTGGCTTTACCTGCTAGAGCAAGCGCATCTGAGGATAGATAGTAGCCATCATCACCGATTGCGATGATGAGCGGTGAGCCTGCGCGGGCGCCCACCAGAAGATGGGGCTCTGCTTGAGCAATTACAGCAATCGCATAAGCACCTTTTAATTGTTGAGTGGCTTGCGCAACTGCGCTTTTTAGATCTGGCTTATCGAGCTTGATAAATTCCTGATGAACCAAATGGGCAATAACCTCGGTATCGGTTTCAGATTCAAACACATAGCCAGATGCTTTTAGCTGATCGCGCAATACCTCATAGTTTTCAATGATTCCGTTATGCACAACCGCAATTTGACCATTGGAAATATGCGGATGCGCATTATGCGTATCGGGTCTGCCATGGGTCGCCCATCGTGTATGCGCGATCCCAACCTGACCACAAAAGTCCTGTGCTTGCTTTGCCAAATCAGCCACACGTGCAGTGGTTCGGGCCCGCTCGATCGGATGACCCGCTTGATGATTATCGATAACAGCAAAACCGCAAGAGTCATAACCCCGATACTCCAAGCGTCGCAGTCCCTCGATTAAAGTATCGACCACATTTGTTTTGGCAACTGCTCCAACGATTCCACACATAAAAAGAATTTACTTTCGAGCGATCTTTTTTGTTTTTGGCAGGACACTTTTCACCTTCGTGGGTCGTTGCCATTCAACGGAAATTTGTTTTGCACGCGAGACGGTTAATTTTCCTGGGGGCGCATCTCGAGTCAGAGTGGTTCCCGCTCCCAGTGTTGCACCTTTACCAACCCTAACAGGGGCAACCAACTGCGTATCCGAGCCAATAAATACATCGTCTTCAATCACTGTTTGGTGCTTATTGACACCATCGTAATTGCAGGTAATCGTGCCTGCGCCAATATTGACTCGCGATCCCACAATCGAATCTCCCACATACGCCAGATGATTGGCTTTGCTCTGCGCGGCAATTTGACTATTTTTAACTTCCACAAAATTACCAATATGAACTTCGCTTGCCAATTCAGCACCTGGCCGAATCCGTGCATAAGGACCAATTCGGTTGACGGGACCAATTTTGGCGCCGTCAAGATGACTAAATGCTTCGATCGCAGTGCCCTCTCCAATATACGTATCTTTAATAACGCAGTAGGGGCCGATACGAACATTGTCATCTAAAGTCACATTTCCCTCAAACATACAACCAACGTCAATCCACACATCTTTTCCACAACGCAGTTCTCCACGAACATCGATTCGATGGGGATCAAATAGTGTGACGCCATTTTCTAAAAGGGCATTTGCGATCTGGGTTTGCAAAACGCGCTCTAACTCTGCTAATTGTGCGCGACTATTTACCCCCAGAATTTCATAATCATGGGCTGCTTGACTAGAACGCACCGGGACTCCTGCTTTAACCGCCATACCAATCACGTCGGTTAAATAATATTCACCTTGCGCATTTTTGGCTTTGATACCTTTTAACCATTTACCCAATTGTTGGGTAGGCAAGGCCATGATGCCGGTATTAATTTCTTGAATCAAGCGAATGGCTGGATTAGCATCCTTTTCCTCAACAATTGCATCAATATTGCCGTCGACATCGCGCACGATACGTCCATACCCATGTGGATTTTGCATACGCTGCGTTAGTAAACCGACTGCGCCATCACTTAGGCGAGCAAGCCTTTTCAAGGTTTCTTTAGAGCACAGGGGTACATCGCCATACAACACGAGCGTAGGTAATAAACGATTTAGTTTTGGTAAAGCCTGCAACAGCGCATGGCCTGTTCCTTTTTGCTCTTTTTGTAAAACCGTCTTTACATTTTTAAAGCGCGTATCTAAATTAGCCAAATCGGCTAAGAAGGCTTGAACCTGCTGAGCACCATATCCGATCACAACAATCGGCTCGGCCTTGGGCGCAAGCGCTAATGCGGTTTCAAGCACATGCCGAAGTAAAGGTTTCCCTGCTAAGGGTTGCAATACCTTTGGCAAAGCGGATTTCATACGCTTGCCTTGCCCAGCGGCCAAGATGACGATATTCATGGGATTAATTATAGAGCTTAGAACCATCTAGGTTCTTACGCATAAAGGCCAATTTAATCTTTATTCATCCATGTCAGCGCAGACCACGAAGACTCAATTGGTGTGCAGGCATCAATGCCTTCGTCGATTGCACGGTCACCCTCGTACGATTTGACTAAATGGGTCAAATCCGAATGAACTGTTAGATTCTGAAAATCAAAGGCATCTTGGTCCAATAAGTGGGATGGAACAATGTGATGCAAGGAACGAAATAGATTTTCAATGCGCCCAGGAAATTCCTTCTCCCACACACGTAATAGTTTTTTCATGGTAGCTCTTTGTAAATTGGGCTGACTGCCACATAAATCACAGGGAATAATTGGAAACTCCATCGATTGTGCATAGCGCTCGATCAACTTTTCAGGGACATAAGCTAATGGCCGAATAACCAAATGACGTCCATCGTCTGAGCGTAATTTAGGGGGCATTGCCTTGAGCTTGCCGCCATAGAACATATTTAGTAATAATGTTTCTAAGATGTCATCTCGATGATGCCCCAAGGCAATCTTGGTTGCCCCAAGCTCATCGGCTACTCGATACAAAATACCGCGACGCAAGCGAGAACACAAACCACAGGTGGTCTTCCCCTCAGGAATCACACGCTTCACAATGCTATAGGTATCCTGCTCTTCAATGTGGAAAGGAATATTGAGTTGACGCAAATAATTCGGCAGCGTGTCACTGGGAAAGTTAGGCTGCTTTTGATCTAAGTTCACGGCAACCAGATCAAATGAAATCGGTGCTCGCTCGCGCAGCTTCAGCAAAATATCAAGCAAGGTATAGCTATCCTTACCCCCAGACAGACATACCATTACCTTATCTCCATCGGTAATCATGCCAAAGTCACCGATGGCCTGACCAACTAGGCGAGATAGTTTTTTATCCAGCTTATTCTCTTCAAATGCTTGCTTGCGGGGGTCTACCATCTGCGGCTCCCATTATCCATGCGATTGCTTGATCTTAAAGACTTCGACGCCAACTGCCTCGCAATCCGGATAAACATCGGGCTTTGCGGTACTGACGCGAACAGCCATCACATGTGGATGCTCAAGAATCGCGGCAATGATTTCATCGCAAAGAGTTTCTTGTAGATGGATGTGGCCACGCTTGACACGTTCAACAATCGTTTTACGAATGAAATCATAATCAAGCACCTCTTCTAAGCGATCCTGCTTAGGAGTATTCAGCTCTAGGGGAACATAAATCTCAACATTGAATATCACTCTCTGCTCAGCGCGCTTCTCAAAATCATGCACGCCAATATTGATATAAACCTCGTAATCTTTCAAAAAGAGGCGTCGACAATGAATCAAACTCGGGTGGGATAGTAAGGAGTGCATAGAACCTATTGTTTAATTTTGAACATCACATCGCGATCGGATACCAGTAAATGTTGCCCGCCATCGACATAAAGAGTGGTACCGGTAATCGCCTTGGCATTGGCTAAGAAAAATACTGCGCTGGCAATATCATCCGTACTGGATGAATATCCCATGGGAGTCACCTGATGGGCTTTCTCAAACTCAGACTGGCTTTGATTGCCAGACGGTAAGGTGATTCCGGGCGCTAAACCAACGGAGCGCATATACGGCGCGAAATCGCAGGCCATCATTTCGGTAGCAGTCAACAATGCACTTTTGGAAAGCGTGTAAGAAAAATAATCCGGATTTAAGTTGATTAATTTTTGATCTAATAACTGAATGGTTGCGGGAACAAAGTCTTTACTAATTGGCTGACTTTTAAGATGATGAAACATTGCTTGTGCCAAAATAATTGGGGCTGCTAGATTAATTTGAGTATGTCGCGCAATACAATCTGCACTTACAGGATGATCATCCTGGCTGGGTCGATCGTATTCAAAAATCGCAGCGCTATTGACTAAACAATCAATCCTCGAAAAATGATCGATGCTTTTTTGAATCAGAGACTCGGCCTCTGCTTGATGTAATAAATTTGCCTGCAACGCAATTGCCTTAACTCCTAATGTGCGAATTTCATCAACCACGACTTCAGCCTCATGAATGGATTGGCCATAATGAATAATGACATTCCAGTCGGCTCGAGCAAAATACAATGCGATTTCTCGACCAAGCCGCTTGGCTGCGCCGGTGACCAAAACTGTCCGTTTTGCCATTGTTTTCATGTGCTGTGGAAAAACTCACTTAGACTAGCGAGCTATGGATATTAACCTGACGCAGCCCGAAGCGGAGCATTTGAAGGCTATCCTGGCCAAAATTTCCCAAGAAATACAGGAAAAAGGCGGCTGGATTCCATTTGCACGCTACATGGAGCTTGCCTTATATCAGCCAAGCCTTGGTTATTACACCAGTGCCCTTGAAAAATTTGGTCACTCTGGTGATTTCATAACGGCCCCAGAAATCAGCCCTTTTTTTGGTCAAACAATCGTCAATACGATTCTGCCAGTGCTAGAGGGATTCCAAAAGCAAGGGCGCCCAACCCGCGTGATCGAAATCGGCGCAGGCAC
Source organism: Pseudomonadota bacterium (assembly GCA_041174325.1). Lineage (GTDB taxonomy): Bacteria > Pseudomonadota > Gammaproteobacteria > Burkholderiales > Burkholderiaceae > Polynucleobacter. The sequence continues at coordinate 1,221 of JBEDHB010000044.1, read as the reverse complement.
AGGGCGGCTTGCCAAGACGATCCTAATGGATCTGCATCGACGCGGCTTTGACTTAGGCGAATATCACATCATTGATGTGTCACCGAACTTGATTGAGCGTCAACAAGCATTGCTACTTGATGCATGCCAAAGTCATGGAATTCAAACACAATGCCAATGGCATTTGGAAGTCTTGCCATCCTTTCATGGTGTTATTTTGGCCAATGAAGTATTAGACGCGATTCCCTGCGAGCGCATTGTTTATCAAGAGCATGCCTGGCACTATGCTGGGGTTGGGCTTGGGTCGAAATCTGATCAATTTCTTATATCTGTTCCTGGCGAAAAACTAGAGAGTCAACCATTGATAGCTGGCGCTAGCGATGGGTACATGACCGAAATCCACCCTCAGGCAGAAGCCTGGTTTAGAGAGCTAATCAAGCGACTCGAACAAGGTCTCTTATTGATGATTGACTACGGCTTTCATCAACACGAGTATTACCATCCCCAACGAAACACCGGTACGCTCATGGCGCACTACCGTCATCAGGCCCTGACCAATGTTCTGGCCCTACCAGGCATATCCGATATCACCTGCCATATCAATTTCTCGAACCTTTTGCACTCGATTGAAAATGAAGAAAATGGCCAGTCATTCTTTTCTAGCCAAGCATCTTACTTATTGGATGCGGGCATTACCGATCTGGTTTTACAGCAATCTGACCCGCGCGATCCTCAGCAAATGATTGCTATTTCCAATGGAATTCAGAAATTAATCTCGGAAGCGGAAATGGGCGAACTATTTAAAGTATTGGCTTTCGGTAAAAACTTAGAGAGTCTTGATCTAGACCTCTATGCGCTTCCTGGCTTTGGGGGTCGCAATCGCGTTTATTGAGACAGTGTCTCTTGAATGGTTAAAAGACGTACCCTCTCAATCTCCGCATGAATTGCCCCGCCCAATTCATTAGCATTCGAGCGTTGGCTCACAGACTCAGCAATTTGTCCGGCATCAATACCTATCAATTTACTAAGCAGCTTTTGCCAAACCGCTATATCAATGCCTAGCGCCCCAAAAAGACTGAGTAGTTCAGTGATACGGTGGGGCTTTCGCCACAAGTCAGCCCGATTAAAAAAGGCCAGCATATCGTTAGCAATGAATTTGGAATGCGCTGACTCAAAATCCGCAGCAATCAGACAATATTCGGCAATCTCATTGGGCCATTTCGCCTCCTTAGCCCACTCCTG
>JBEDHB010000043.1:0-9690 GCA_041174325.1 Pseudomonadota bacterium | reverse complement strand
CGAGCATGCGGCACAACCAGTAAAGCGCTGCATCGGGGTGCGAGCCACGCACTGATTTATGTAAGGCCGAGATCTGGTCATAGAACTGATCGCCACCCTTATCAAAGCGCCGCGCATTGAGATTAAGGGTGTTCTCAATCAAAGCCCGATCCACCGCAGTAATACCTTGGGTACGCACGGTTTGTTGCAATTGCTCGACTAGGTTCATTAAGCGCCGCGCATCCCCATCGGCATAGGCCACGATAGTTGTCATGGCATCGTCACTGAGCGTCATGGTTGGTAAGGCATGATCGCATGCACGCGCTAAGAGTTGCCTTAACTCATCGCTGGTAAGCGGCTTAAGAACGTAGACCTGAGCGCGCGAGAGGAGGGCGGCGTTGACCTCAAACGAAGGGTTCTCGGTGGTTGCGCCAATGACCGTGAAGAGACCCGATTCCATATGCGGTAGCAGCGCATCTTGTTGACTCTTATTAAAGCGATGAATCTCGTCAACAAATAAAATCGTTTGCCGACCAAACTGAGCCATGTCATGGTGCGCTTGCTCAATCGCCTCCCGGATTTCTTTAACACCCGCAAGGACGGCCGAGATCGCGATGAAGGAGTGACGAAAGGCTTGCGCGGATAATCTGGCTATTGTGGTTTTGCCTACCCCAGGCGGCCCCCACAAAATCATCGAATGCGGTTGACCACTTTCAAAGGCTAAGCGCAATGGTTTACCAGGCCCCAATAAGTGCGTCTGACCAATCACTTCGTCAATTTGCTTGGGACGTAAGGCCTCGGCTAATGGCGCAATTGGTTTGGAGTCAAATAGGCTGGGCATGACTTTGATATTCTCGCACTTTTGAGCAAGCCGCTACCGTTGTGGCCATGACACAAACTTCGTTAAAATCCATGCCATGAGTGAAAACAAAGAATTTGTATTTGAGAAGAAATTGCGTCCTTTGCCACGCTGGATCTTTATGTCTCGCTGGCTGCAGGCCCCGCTGTACATTGGCCTCATCATCGCGCAGGGCGTCTATGTTTGGCAGTTTTGGTTGGAGTTGATTCATCTCATCACGATGATGGGGACCAGTGAGATGACCGAGACCGCATTGATGCTGATTGTCTTGGGACTGATTGATGTGGTGATGATCTCAAACCTCTTGGTGATGGTGATTGTTGGCGGTTGGGAGACCTTTGTTTCCCGCTTGGATCTACAAGATCACCCTGATCAGCCCGAATGGCTCTCGCATGTCAATGCCGGGGTATTAAAGGTCAAACTTGCTACCGCGATTATTGGGATTTCTTCGATTCATTTGCTAAAGACGTTTATAAATGCCTCCTCCTATGATGAGAAAACCTTACTCTGGCAAACCTTGATTCATGTCACGTTTGTTTTATCCGCATTGGCAATTGCATATACCGAGAAAATTATTTCTGCTGCGCACCAGAAGCATTAGTACCTAAAGCCTTGGCTAGTAATTACGGATTAGGCTCGTAAGCCCAGCCCAGATTAAACATACCGAAGCCACAACCGTTAAGTGGGTGCGCATGCGTAGGAATGCATTAGCCATTTGAATGTTTGCAAAGTAACGTTGATAAGTGCGTTGATCAATCGCACGCTGCACGAGCAAGGTGGCTGCTAGCAAAAGCAGTGCCAATGGGATAAAGACATGAATCGCTAACCAAGCAATGAGTGCTGGCATGATCCCCCAAATCCAAACGCTATGATCAAGCCAGCGATTCTGGGCTGACTCACCCAGCGTCTTAAAGCAGGCACCCCAGTGCAGAGCACCTAAAAATGAAACGATCACTGCACCATACGCAACCAATGACTCAAGAGCGATGAGGTCATTGGGGCTGTCGGCTAGTTGCACCATGAGTGCCAAGCCAACAAAGGGAATGAGGCCGGCGTACCCGAGGATCCGCACAATGGTTGGCAAGGGCATTTCACTTCTTGTCGTAGGCATACACTCCACGTCCGCTCTTGCGTCCTAGCTGCCCCTTGGCAACTAAATCAATGAGCAGGGGTGATGGACGGTACTTATCGTCCTTAAACTCTTTGTGATACACCTCCATGATTGCTAGGCAGGTGTCTAGACCAATCAGATCAGCCAATGCCAGCGGACCAATGGGGTGGTTGCAGCCAAGCTTCATACCGGTATCAATATCTTCGGGGCTGGCAACTCCCTCATGCAAGACAAAGAAGGCTTCGTTAATCATGGGTAGAAGAATTCGATTGACCACAAAACCTGGTGAGCTCTGTACCGTAATGGGCTCCTTTCCCATGCGCGCGGCCATTGCAAGCACGGCTTTTAGGGTCTCGGGGCTAGTTTGCTTACCCATGATGACCTCAATGAGGGCCATTAGAGGTGGGGGATTAAAGAAATGAATCCCAATAAAACGTTCGGGTCGTGAGTTTAATGATCCCAGATGCGTAATCGAGATGGACGAGGTATTGCTCGCAATAATGGTGTCTTTACTTACCACCTGATCCACTTGCTGCAAGATCGATTCTTTAATGGCTTGATTCTCAGTGGCAGCCTCAATTACCAAGGAGACTGGAGCAAGATCGGCATATTGCGTAGTTGTTTTGATCCGCGCCAAGGTTTGGGATTTTTGCTCAGCGCTAATGGCTTCTTTCTTGATCAGTCGATCGAGGCTGTGATTGAGTGCTGCCAAACCTTTTTCTAGTGCCGCATCGCTAACATCCAGCAACACAACATCGTAGGCAGCGCTGGCGGCGACCTGAGCAATCCCATTGCCCATCGTGCCAGCACCAATGATGCCGATTGATTTAATTTCCATCAGTTTATTTTCCTACGTTGATATTGAGTCGCACCAAACAACTGCTCCTTTTCTTTTGAATCCATCTCGGGTTTACGCAGTGTCGTTAATACTTCGACTCCGCGCTTTACAGCAGGTCGCGCACCAACCATCTCAAACCAACGTTTGAAGTTTGGGTAATCGTTGAGGTTCATTCCTTGCTTATCCCAACGACGCGTCCAGGGATAGATAGCGATATCAGCGATGGTGTACTCATTACCAACGATGAACTTATTTTTCTTCAAGCGCTCATCTAAGACACCGTATAAACGCTTGGCCTCATTGGTATAGCGCTCAATGGCGTAATCAATTTTCTGGGGGGCATATAAACGAAAGTGATGATTTTGGCCCAACATCGGACCCAAGCCACCCATCTGAAACATCAACCACTCCATCGTCTCGTACTTACCCCGAATTGATTTGGGCAAGAAACGCCCTGTTTTATTGGCGAGGTAGAGCAAAATAGCACCAGATTCAAACAGATGGATTGGCTTGCCGTTAGGACCATTGGGATCGACAATCGCTGGTATCTTATTATTAGGGCTAATTTTCAAAAAAGAGGGCTTAAATTGATCACCCTTGCCAATATCGATTGGAATCGCACGCCAATCACGATTTAGTTTGTAACCACATTCCTCCATCATGATATGGACCTTGTGGCCATTTGGGGTGGCCCAACTGTAAACATCAATTAGGGATTTATTCATTGTTACACCTTAATTAAGTTCAATAGTTATAACACCTGAAGGCGGTTGAGTGCCGCCTGAAGCGTCTCCTCTTTTTTTGCAAAACAGAATCGGATTACACCTAAATCCGTTTGATTGGTATAAAAGGCCGAGTTGGGGATCGCGGCCACTCCTAACTCTGCAGTTAACCAGTAGCAAAATTCTGTATCCGTTTGTTGAGCCTCTTTAATTTTTAGGCCGGAATAATCAACGCATTGAAAGTAGCTACCCTGGCATGGAAGTAATTTGAGGCCTGTGTTTGCCAGTCCCACCCTAAAGTAGTCTCGTTTTGATTGATAAAAATCGGATAAGTTCATATAGTGTTTGGGGTCACTCATGAAACTAGCAATGCCAAATTGCATCGGCGTATTCACTGTAAATACATTGAATTGATGGACTTTACGAAACTCTGTTGTAAGATTTTCTGGCGCAGCCATAAAAGCAACCTTCCAGCCAGTCACATGAAATGTTTTTCCAAAACTAGAAATTAAAAAACTACGTTTTGCTAAATCTGGATAGCGAGCAATACTCAGATGGGGTTGTCCGTCGTAGACCATATGCTCATACACTTCATCGCTGAGCAAAAGAATATTGCTAGGGTTTACTAACTCACGAAGCCTTTGAATATCATGCTCTTGCCAAATAACACCCGTGGGATTGTGGGGTGTATTCAAAATGAGAAGACGCGTTCTTGGAGTAATGGCCCTTGCTATTTCATCCCAAGGAAAGGCATATCCAGCAACTTGACCATTGGCATCTTGCTTTGTTTTCATGGGGATCGGAATTGGCTTTCCTCCTGCTAATTGGATAGCCGGTAAGTAGCTATCAAATGCCGGTTCGATCAAAATAACTTCGTCATTGTTCTGAACGCAACATTGAATTGCTGTGTAAATTGCCTGTGTTGCACCCGCAGTGATTGTGATCTCTTTGTTAGCGTCGTATCTATATCCATATTGAGCATGAATTTTCTGAGAAATTGCTTGCCGTAACTCTGGCACGCCAATCATTGGAGCATATTGGTTTAACCCTTTTTGCATGGCCTGCGCAGTTGCATTTAACAGGTTCGGATCACAATTAAAATCAGGAAAGCCTTGCCCAAGATTAATTGCCTGATGTTTTGTCGCATGCTCAGACATCACGGTAAAAATCGTGGTCTTTTGTTGTGGTAACTTCGATTCAATAGCGAGATTTTTCATTTGGGCAAAAGAGAGGTAGAATAATTATTGATAAATTGATAATTAATAGCATTTCACATCCACATCACTTCAATCCATGCTTCCCTTTTTACGTTGGCTGCCAGAATACAAAAAACCCAATGTAGTGCGACTTGATCTGCTTGCAGGGCTTACGGGAGCCATTGTAGTGTTACCGCAGGGCATCGCGTTTGCCCTTTTAGCAGGAATGCCTCCTCATTATGGTCTTTATGCAGCGATGGTACCTTGCATTATTGCTGCATTATTTGGTTCGAGTCGTCTCATGGTCACTGGCCCCGCCAACGCAATATCGTTAACAACGATGGCCTTGATTGCTCCACTGGCGCTCCCTGAGAGTGACCAATATGTCATTCTCGTGATCACGCTCAGTTTTTTAGTTGGTTTGATTCAGGTTTTGCTCGGATTTGCAGGGGTGGGTAAATGGGTCGAAAAAGTACCACATTCAGTTATTGTTGGGTTTACTACTGGCGCAGCAGTTTTAATTATTAATAGCCAAGTTGGCACATTATTAGGAATTGAGATTCCTCGCGGTACAGACGTTTTCAATACCGCTATCCAGGCGGTAAAGGCCATCATCATCGGGAAGTGGCGTCCTGAGGTTCTTGCCTTAGTGCTTGTGACCCTAATTAGTATGCGCTTATGGAAACCTTTGAATAAGTGGGTACCTGCCATGCTCATTTCGGTAATTATTGGTAGCCTTGCCCTCTGGGTACTCGAAAAATATTTCATCAGTTTTCATGATATTCGCCGTGTTAGCGGAATCCCAGGTGCTCTTCCACCACTTTCATATCCACATTTGTCAGTCGCCCATTTGCAAATTCTCTTTGGCCCTGTTCTGGTGATGACTCTTTTGGCATCAACCGAGGCGATGGCCATCGCTCGCGCACTCGCATTAAAGCGACAGGATGCATTTAATGCGAACCAAGAGTTTATTGGACAGGGCTTAGCAAATGTAGCTGGCTCATTCTTCTCCGCATATCCTTCAAGCGGCTCTTTTAATCGTTCGGGTGTCAACATTGCTGCAAATGCTCAAACGCCATTATCAGCAATCAGTGCTGCTGTATTTCTGGTCATTATTTTGGCTTTTATATCGCCGCTGGCTGAATATTTGCCATACGCAGTGATTGCAGCACTCTTACTATCGGTTGCGTGGAATTTAATTGATCTAGGAAACATAAAAAAGGAATTTAAGTCCGGACCGCAAGAGTGGATACCAATGCTAATTACAGGTATTGGCACCATTACGGTGTCGTTAGAATGGGCTGTACTAGCCGGCATTTGTAGCGCTGCCATAGCAAGTCGTTTGGTGCGATCCCATAAATAAACTGTTTTGACTAGAATAGGGTTGTTTGCCTATTTCAGTTAAGACTATGTTGATTATTCTTTCTCCTGCCAAGTCCCTCGATTACGAATCACCACTCAAGATCAAAAAACATACCCTGCCTGATTTTGTTGGGGAGTCGGCCAAGCTAATTGCGGATCTCAAAAAACTCTCGCCCCAGCAGGTTGGAAAGTTAATGGGGATCTCCGATCCATTAGCAGCTCTGAACGTGGGACGTTATCGCGATTGGTCGAAAACATTTACGACCGAGAACAGTCGACCAGCACTCTTAGCCTTTAATGGTGATGTATACGAGGGCTTTGATGCTCGCTCACTCGATGCGAGGGCGCTCGATTTTGCGCAAGAGCATGTGCGGATTTTGTCTGGCTTGTATGGAGTCTTGCGCCCCTTGGATTTAATACAACCCTATCGCTTGGAAATGGGCACTGCCTTGAAAAATGCGCGAGGCAAGGATTTGTATGCCTTTTGGGGTGATCGCATTACCAAAGCACTTGAGAAAACACTGAGTCAACAGAAAAAACCGGTCTTGCTGAACTTGGCCTCAGAAGAATATTTCAAGGTATTGCAAACCGATGCATTAGGATATCCGGTGATCTCACCGGTTTTTCAGGATGAGAAGGATGGTAAGTACAAAATCATTTCTTTCTATGCCAAGCGAGCGCGGGGATTGATGGCGCGCTTTGTGGTGGAGAATCGGATTACGGATCCCGCAGAGCTCAAGAGCTTTAAATCCGAAGGCTATCGCTATAGCGCCGCAGAATCGAAGCCGGATAAACCCGTATTTCGTCGTGCGGAACAAGCGAAGTAAATTCCGAAGTAAATTCATTCAGTAGGAGTGCTCATTCATTATGGCGGTACATCGTTCCAAAACATCCCAACGCACCTCGCCTGAGACCGAGCGCTTAGTAGCTGATTCCATTTCGTTGGCGGCATCAGGTAGCCAGGTCGAAGATCGGTTTTGGGAAGAGCGTTTACGAACGCGTCTACTGAAGCTTTTGAAGAGTCATCATCAGTCCGTGATTGATGCAGCTTTGGATCAAACCTTTCGGATCAATACGGTTGCCTTTGAGGTATTGGCTGATACGGCCGAGACCTTAGCGGAGTCCATGAGCTTTGAGCATGAGGGTACGCATTGGGATGCATTATTGATTGCGATGCCGATTGTGGCGCATACCCGTTATCAAATTCCTTCAGGGCCATTGCCCGTTTCGTTAATTGAGGCATCTGCTGGCGCATTGCAACGAGCAGTGGCTGCCGAGGGTACGCAATTTGCGATCGTGCCTTGGCTTTACAGCATTGATCAAATGCCTCATTCGCACACCCAAACGCGCACCTTACTTGAAACCTTGGCGAATGCCGCGGTATCGGGCGGTGAGATGAAACTCGAGCTGCGTGATATGTCGGAGACCATTGCCGTTCTGGCTGACCCACGGTTCATTCTGGCGGTGATTATTGCGCCGCATCAGCAACCGATTTTTCGGTGGCAAATGGATGGACCCCAGCGGCAAGAGCGCGGTGTGGCATTAGCAGAGTGGCAAAGTGCCATGTACGACCCACTATGTCAACTGTTACCCGGTTGTGAGTTTGAGCTACTCTTGCCTGAGGCGTATTTCACGAACTGCCGCTTGGCAGATAAACATGTGCGGCCTTTGAGTATTCGAGCAGCCGTGAACTTTTTAGAATCCACCCTTGGCGTCCTACCGGCTGGCTTGTCATGCGTGGTCGGGGCGTTTGGTGAGGAGCAGGCTGATGAATATCGTATCTCATTTAGTCTAAAGGGCTCATCCGAGATTATCTATGGTGTGATTTGGCCTTTATACGATCGGGAGAGTGTGGCAAGTGACGCACTTAATGATGTGTCGGACGACGAGAGTCCGATTAAACGGATTTGCGATGCCTTGCATGATGCAGGTGTTGAGGATGTATTCCGGCACGCAGTCTTATTTACACCGGAGTTGTGTGATGATTGTGGAGTGCCGCTATTTCCAGATCGGCAGGGTGAGGTGGTTCATGCCGAGATGCCCGAAGATAGCCCTTCGCAGCAACCCTTATTTCATTGATTCGTATTGGATGGATTACTTCTCGAGGGCGAGAAGGTGGGCTTCTCGACCTTCTTTCATCGCCACGGTCTTGCACTCGTCAGCCACCCGAATACCCGTTTTGATGTTGAACAGCATCGCCTTGGGCCCAATGACGACCAAATCGAGACCGCTGTCGTAGTTCTTAAACCGCATACTGCCAGGCAGCGATTGTTCTTTGAGCATGGCGTATGACTTGGAACGCCATTGCACTTCGAGCTTCTCGGCGGGACCGCTTGTAATAAAGCGTTCATTGTTGCTACAGGTCCAGATATGCGGCACAGTCAGCGCACTCTCTTGCGCATGGGCTTCATGCGCAACACCAAGTGTGATCGCAACGAGCAATGCTAGAAGTAATGAGCTTGGTAGTTTGCGCATGCCGTCTCCCGTAATCAGTCCCTTGAATGGAATGATCTTAACCCAAAAGATGCTTCACACCCGCTTGCTCCTCGAGCAACTCATTTAAGGTCAGGGTCATGCGCTCGCGTGAGAACGCGTCAATTTCTAAACCTTTGACTAGGGTGTATTCACCGTTCGCGCAAATCACTGGGAAGCCATAAATGATCTCGGCAGGGATCTCATAATCACCGCTCGATGGAATACCCATCGTGACCCACTTACCATTGGTACCTAAGACCCAGTCACGGACATGATCAATCGCGGCATTGGCGGCAGAAGCGGCTGACGATAAGCCGCGCGCCTCAATGATGGCGGCGCCACGTTTACCCACCGTTGGAATAAAGACATCTTTGTTCCAAGCAGGATCATTAATTAGGTCTTTAACCGACTGACCATTGACCGTAGCAAAGCGATAGTCGGGGTACATGGTTGGACTGTGATTACCCCACACAATTAATTTCTCAATATCAGCCACAGCTTGGTTGGTCTTGCTTGCCAATTGGGAGAGGGCACGGTTGTGATCAAGACGCAACATGGCAGTGAAGTTCTTGGCCGGTAGGCTGGGCGCGGACTTCATGGCAATGTAGGCATTGGTATTCGCGGGGTTACCAACCACTAATACTTTGACAGTACGCTTGGCAACCTGATCGAGTGCCTTGCCTTGAGCGGTAAAAATTTGTGCATTCGCGGAGAGTAAATCTTTGCGCTCCATGCCAGGGCCGCGTGGGCGGGCACCAACGAGCAGAGCCACATCAATATCTTTGAACCCGGTCATCGGATCGCTATGTGCACTCATTCCTACTAACAATGGGAATGCGCAGTCTTCCAATTCCATCATGACGCCCTTGAGAGCCTTTTGCGCTTTCTCATCCGGGATTTCGAGTAACTGCAGAATGACGGGCTGATCTTTACCCAACATATCGCCATTGGCAATACGAAATAGTAGGGAATAACCAATTTGACCTGCTGCACCAGTAACAGCGACACGCATCGGGGCTTTTGCCATGACAAACTCCGGATAAAGGGTTAATGAAGAACTTGCTTACAAAGCATTAGTTTACATTTACACTAGAACCAAGTCTTTTATAAGATAAAAGAGTTAATATTATTGACGATGCGATCCGTAG
>JBEDHB010000042.1:0-9826 GCA_041174325.1 Pseudomonadota bacterium | reverse complement strand
ACGGCGGTGTGGTGCATCGTATGCCAAAGTTCTCGGCATTTATGGTCCTCATGGCAATGGCCAATTGCGGTTTGCCAGCCACCTCAGGCTTTGTGGGGGAGTTTATGGTGATCTTGGCTGCCGTTGATTACGACTTCATGATTGGTCTACTGTCAGCGACCGCATTAATCCTTGGTGCTGCCTACTCCCTATGGATGGTCAAGCGCGTGATCTTTGGAGCGATCACTAATCCAGAGGTCGAGAAACTTGAGGATCTCAATGGCCGTGAGTTTTTTATGTTTATTATTTTGTCGCTCTGCGTGATTGGCATGGGCGTGTATCCCAAACCCTTTACCGACATTATTCATCCAGCAGTGATGCAGTTGCTCGAACATGTCGCGATTAGCAAACTCTGAGTAAGGTTATTGCATGGATACTTTTGACCTAATTGCCATTGCTCCTGAAATTGTTTTGGCCTTTGTAGCCAGCGATTTGCTCTTGACCAGCGCCTTCATTAAAGAGAAGAAGGGTCATGAGGCGAGCGATGTATTTCATGCGCCACGCGCTGCATCCTTTGTGTATTTCTGTTCCTGCTTACTCTTAATTGGTTTGGGTGTGGTGTTTTTAAGCAGAATGGTTGATCTGCCGTACTTTGCCATGGCTGGCTTGTTCCAGTCTGACCCGATTGCCAATTTACTCAAGGCAGGGTGCTGCTTTGCGCTACTTATAAGCCTGATCTACTCCAAGCAGTATTTAATTGATCGGGGCCTCTTCCGACCTGATTTTATTGTTCTTACGTTATTTGCCTTATTGGGACAATTAGTTTTGATCTCCGCTTCCAACCTCATCACCCTGTACCTTGGTCTCGAGTTGATGGCTTTGTCGACCTATGGTTTGGTGGCAATGCGCCATAGTAGCGGTCTATCCTCTGAGGCTGCGATTAAGTACTTTGTATTAGGCGCTTTGGCATCGGGATTCTTGCTCTATGGCATGTCGATGATCTATGGCGTGACCGGATCGCTGGATCTCTTGGAGATCTTGCGTTCACTCCTGGATCCCCGCATTAATCACCTCATCATGGCCTTTGGTCTGGTCTTTATTGTGGCGGGGGTTGCCTTTAAGTTTGGCGTGGTGCCGTTTCATATGTGGGTGCCCGATGTGTATCAAGGCGCCCCGACCGCGGTTACCTTGTTGATTGCGGCAGCCCCAAAGCTCGCTGCCTTTGCTCTCCTATTCCGCTTGCTGATTAATACCTTATTGCCACTGATCTCCGATTGGCAGCCGATGCTGATGATTCTTGCGGTTTTGTCTTTAGTGATCGGTAACATCACTGCGATTGCCCAAACCAATATCAAGCGGATGTTGGCATACTCAGCCATTGCGCAGATGGGCTTTGTTCTGCTTGGCATGCTCTCGATTTTTGATGACCACGCCTTTAGTGCCTCGATGTTCTACGTGATTGCCTACGTAATCACTACCTTGGGCACCTTCGGCTTGCTGATGGTCTTATCGCGCAAGGGCTATGATTGCGATACCTTAGAGGGTCTTAAAGGTTTAAATCGTAAGCACCCATGGTATGCTTTCATTGGCCTCATCATGATGTTCTCCTTAGCTGGGGTGCCACCCACCTTGGGCTTTGCCGCCAAGCTATCCGTCTTGGAAGCATTGGTTGATGCCGATTACATTGCATTGGCAGTCATTGCGGTGATCGCATCCCTGATTGGCGCTTTCTACTACTTGCGCGTGGTAAAGGTGATGTATTTTGATGAGCCTAGTCATGAGTTTTCGGTCACTGGTTCAGGGATCGCAAAAGGGGTGCTAGGTCTGAACGGCTTAATGGTGCTTCTCTTGGGCGTATTCCCCGCAGGCCTCATGGCCCTTTGTCTTGATATCATGCGCAATACCCTCGTTGGTTCTTAATTGTGTGGGTATGAGCGAGAAATCGTTTCAAGACCTCGCGCTTACCGATGATCATCTAGTCGAGAAGCGCGTATCGGGTGAGGATGTCTACACTGGCATCTTTTTAACGATGAAGCGCGATACGGTGTTGCTACCCGATGGGCAGCAAGCGCTGCGAGAGTATCTCGAGCATCCCGGCGCCGTTGCCATTTTGCCGATCTTAGACGATGGGCGAGTAGTCGTGGAGCGTCAATACCGCTATCCGATTGAGCAAGCCGTGATTGAGATCCCAGCGGGTAAGCTTAATACCGGTGAGGATCCATTGCTTTGTGCGCAACGGGAGTTGCAAGAGGAAACTGGCTATGTTGCTAAGCGCTGGAGCAAAATTCGGCGGATTCATCCGGTGATTTCATATTCGACCGAATTCATTGATATTTACCTAGCAGAGGGCTTAACTGCTGGTCCAGCGCAACTCGATACTGAAGAGTTTTTGGATATCTTTGCTGCTCCGCTTGAGGAGTTGATCGAGTGGGTTGAGAACGGCACGATTACCGATGTAAAGACCATCATCTCGTTGTATTGGCTGGATCGGCAACGGCGACTGCGCTAAGGGCTTAAAATGACAATATCGACAAATATGTCATGTTGCCATTGAATATCCAACCTTCATCCCCATCTATTTTTCATGAAAGTCTATAACTTAGCGTGCGATCTTGAGCATCATTTTGAGGGGTGGTTTGCCTCAGAGGATGACTTTATATCCCAACAATCCGGCGGCACACTGTGCTGCCCGGTCTGCGATAGCGCACACGTCAGCCGCTTACCATCCGCCCCTCATATTGGCGGTAAAGTAAGTACTGAAGAGCCAGTGACCGTTGAGCCAAGTCAAAGTATTGCCCTATCCAATGCGGATCATGGTCAGCTCGAGCGCCAGATTCAGGCAACGTTCATGAAAGCCATGCGGGAGTTGGTCGGTAAATCGGAGGACGTTGGCGCTGCTTTTGCCGAGGAGGCCAGAAAGATTCATTACAAAGAGTCGCCCGAGCGCAGTATTCGGGGGCAGACTAGTGCTGATGAAGTAATGGCATTACGGGAAGAGGGGATTGATGTCCTCGCACTCCCCGAAATGCCGGCCCTCAAAAATACTTTGCAATAATGACAGCTTCTTGATCACTGTTTTGTAAAGGGCTCCATGGAAGAGCTGGGTTTTTGGGTTGGCATTATTGCTTCCGCGGCATTTGCGGTTACCGGTGTCTTAGCAATTTCTGATCGAGGTGTGGATCTCTTTGGCGTTTTGGTTCTCGGTATTATTACTGCAATTGGTGGTGGCACGATTCGGGATGTGATTCTGGGGGTGCCCGTATTTTGGGCGGATGCCCCAATCTATATATTGGTCGCAGCGATTGCCAGCATTATTACCTTCTATGCGGAGTCCACCTTATCTCAGCCTCAGTTATATAAGGCCATTCTTTATATCGACGGCTTAGGCGCAGCTCTGTTTGGCATCCAAGGTGCTGATAAAGCTTGGCACTATGACTTTGGGGGATCAGCAGCAGCCATCATCTTGGGCGTGGTCACTGCGATTGGTGGGGGATTGATTCGGGATGTATTGGCGGGACGTAAAACCTTATTGATGTCCTATGAGCTTTACGCAATCCCGGTATCCCTTGGTTGCATGCTTTACGTACTTTTATTGAACTATTTACCTGAATATGCTTTTTTTGGATTCATTGGCTGCATCGTACTGATCTTTGTATTTCGGTCGGCTGCAATCTACTGGAACCTCAAGGTTCCAGTGATGTTCATCTCACGCAAAAAGTAAACGTCTAGCCTTATTTCGAGGTTGGCATGACAAACTCTGCCCCTTTGGAGATGCTCTCTGGCCAGCGTTGCATGACACTCTTTTGTTTGGTGTAAAAACGCACACCTTCTTTGCCGTACGCATGGGTGTCACCAAATAAGGAACGCTTCCAACCGCCAAAGCCGTGCCAAGCCATGGGAACTGGAATGGGCACATTAATACCTACCATACCAACCTGAACACGCCGTGCAAATTCACGGGCGATATTGCCATCGCTTGTAAAGCAGGCTACACCATTGCCATATTCATGGGCGTTGACCAACTCAAGGGCTTCACTAAAGTTCGCAACGCGCACGCATGAAAGGACTGGACCAAAGATTTCTTCTTTGTAAATTGTCATATCTGGGGTGACTTGGTCAAAGAGGGTACCGCCTAGCCAAAATCCATTTTCATAGCCAGGAACCTTGAGTCCACGGCCATCGACCAATAGCTTAGCGCCACCGCTGATGCCTTTGTCGATATAGCCAGTAATGCGCTCCAGTGCAGCCTTAGTCACAATGGGACCCATTTCCGCATCGAGCTCAAGACCGTTTTTTACTTTGAGGGTCTTGGTGCGCTCAATGAGTTTAAGCATCACTTTTTCGGCGGCATCTCCAACGAGCACAGCAACCGAGATGGCCATGCAGCGCTCGCCCGCAGAGCCATATGCAGCACCAACTAAGGCATCGACCGCTTTATCAATATCGGCATCGGGCATGACCACCATATGGTTCTTGGCGCCACCCAAGGCCTGAACGCGTTTACCAAAGTGTGCACCGCGTTCATAAATGTAATTAGCAATCGGTGTCGAGCCCACAAAACTCACTGCGCGGACATCGGGATTCTCTAAGAGAGCATCGACCGCTTCTTTATCACCTTGCACCACATTAAATACGCCATCGGGTAGACCTGCTTCGTTTAGGAGACGCGCTAACAGTAAGGAGGCCGATGGATCGGTTGGGCTGGGCTTGAGGATAAATGTGTTGCCGCAGGCAATCGCCACCGGGAACATCCACATTGGAACCATCACCGGAAAATTAAAGGGGGTAATGCCAGCAACTACACCTAAAGGTTGGCGCATCACCCAGTTATCAATGTCGGTTGAGACCTGTTCGGTGTAATCGCCCTTGAGCAGTTCAGGGATGGCAGTGGCGAACTCTAAAATTTCAATCCCACGGGTGACCTCGCCTTGCGCATCCGTAAATACCTTGCCGTGCTCAGCCGTAATAATGGCAGCCAGTTCATCGCGATGACGATTTAAGAGCTCTAAGTACTTAAACAAAATACGAGCGCGCCGCAGCGGGGAAGTATTAGCCCAAGCTGGAAACGCAGCGTGTGCAGCCGCCACCGCCTGATTTACATCGGCCTTGCTAGCAAGCGCTACTCGGCGCGCGATGCTCCCTTTGGCAGGGTTATAGACATCGGCAAAACGACTACCTTGGGGCAAGACCATTTGACCGCCAATGTAATGAGCAATATCTTCTTTAATTTCAAAGGCTTGAGGAGCATTCATGGTATGGGTGTCTCGTGGGTTGGGTGACTGACAGTTGAATGGTTTGCCAACGCATTCGTTATCAAAGCTATTGGTATCATTTTAATCGTTTCAGGCAGGTCTGTTAGCGGACCATTCTTTCATCACAATCCAACAGTCACCAATCCATGAGCCTCTTGTTTTCTCCGTACCCACTTGCAGCCCCTAAAGGATCTATTACGCTTGCGAATCGGGTGGTGGTGGCACCGATGTGCCAATACTCCGCGCATGAGGGGCAGGCAAGTGACTGGCATTTGATGCACTGGGGCAATTTACTCAATAGTGGTGCTGGACTTTTCATTATTGAGGCTACTGCAGTAAGTCCCGAAGGCAGAATCACCCCCTATTGCTTGGGGCTGTGGGATCAGGCAACCCAAACCGCACTGCATACCGCCTTAGAGCGAGCTAAACAATTAGCACCCAAGACCCCGGTATTTATTCAGTTAGCACATGCTGGTCGCAAAGCATCGAGCGCACCACCATGGCAAGGCGGTCAGTTATTACCAGTGACCCAAGGTGGCTGGGAAACGCAAGGGCCTTCGGATATTCCGCAACTGGAGGGGGAGCAACCACCGCATGCTTTGAGCATTGAAGAGATTCACAAGATCATCAAAGACTTTGTGCTCGCCGCGAAGCGTGCAGAAGAAATTGGTATGGATGGGCTTGAGCTTCATGCCGCCCATGGTTATTTACTCCATCAATTTCTGTCTCCGATTGCAAATCAGCGCCAAGATCAATACGGTGGATCGCTTGAGAACCGGATGCGTTTTGTCCTAGAGTTATTTACTGCGGTTCGCTCTCAGTGGCAGGGCGTCTTGGGAGTGCGCCTCTCCGCGACCGATTGGATCAACGATGGCTGGTCGCTCGATCAATCCATCGAGCTAACAAAACAATTGAAAGTATTGGGGTGTGATTACATCCATGTCTCATCCGGAGGGATTTCTCCGAAGCAGCAAATTAAGTTAGGTCCGAGCTATCAAGTACCATTTGCGAAAGCGATTAAAGCAGCAACTGGAATGCCCACGATGGCCGTTGGGCTGATTACCGATCCAAAGCAAGCGGAAGCCATCCTCGAAAACCAAGAAGCTGACTTGATTGCACTCGCTCGTGCATTTTTGTATAAGCCCCGTTGGGCATGGGAAGCAGCGGCGGTCTTAGGAGGGCAAGTCAGTGCGAGCCCACAATACTGGCGCTGCTTACCTCGTGAAGCGCAGAGCGTCTTTGTGGAATCAAAGATGGGGCAACGCTAGACTTGATTGAATGCAATTGGATCCGAGAGTTGTTGGGCGAGGGCGCTCGCAGCACTCAGTAATAGGCGATCTTGCCCAGGTCCTGCAACCAATGTGACTCCAACGGGCAGACCATTGGGCCCCGAGGTAACGGTTAGATTAATGCACGGTAAACCAAGTAAGGTCCAACCTCGACTAAAGACTGGATCGCCCGTTTCCTCTAAGGTCTTGGGAGCCTCACCGGTTGCGCTCGGTGCAATCACTAGATCGATGTCGTTCGAAAAGAATTGGGTAATAGTAGTGCGGGCGCGACGGGCTTTGAGAAGGGCATCGCTGTAATGACGATAATCAATTGCATCACCGCGCTCAATAATTGCTTTGAGGGTTGGACTAATCTGATCAAAGTGATTGAGTTTTTCAAAGGTAAAACTTTTGGCCATCTCAAACAGCATGATCTTGGTTTGGGTCTCACTGAGCTTAGCGCAATCCGCAGGCAAGATGATCTCCTCCACACCCCCTTTTGCAAAAGCCTTTGCTGCAAAGCCAGCCAACGAGAGGGCGGCCGCGGTTTCGGGTTGCGCGAGAGCAAAGTCATCGGTCTTGCAAATCCCCACGCGGATCTTAGACTCTAAGGGAGCGATGTTCATGAGGTCATGATCGGCAGACATCGCAGCAACACCTAAGGCCACATCCGATACGGTGCGACCAAAAACACCAAGAGTATCGAGGGATACTGATAGGCTCTTGACTCCCCCAATACTGATCTTGCCGTAGCTGGGTTTATAACCAACCACCCCACAAAAACTCGCCGGCCGAATAATCGAGGCAGCCGTTTGACTTCCGGTTGCAAGAGGAACCATGCAATCGGCAACCGCTGCGGCAGAGCCGCTTGAGGAACCACCAGGGGTGTGATCGAGATTGCGTGGATTACGTGTTGGGCCCGGTTTGAAGCTGGCAAATTCAGTGGTCACTGTTTTGCCCAGCACAATCGCACCGGCCTCACGCATGAGTGACAACGAGACCGCATCACAGACTGGATGATTATTGCCATAAATGGGGGAGCCGTAGTTGGTGGGAAGATCGTGAGTATCAAATAGATCCTTCACCCCAATGGGTAAGCCATGTAATATTCCCTGAATCGGTCCACGATCCAGTTCACGGGCTTGGCTTTGGGCGCGCACCTTGGCAAAGCTTACCCAGGCATGCACCTCGGGCTCGCGCATGCCAATTTGATTTAAGCAATCCATGAGCAGATCCTCAGCCTTGATCTCCCGTTGGGCGAGTGCTTTTGCGGCTTGTGTGGCGCTTAGGTTCGCTAGATTTTTAAAGGAGGTCATCGCTTGGGCTTAAATGCGTTTATGCTCGTGTTTCGTTGATTGACCCTTTTAGAATACCCCAATTTACCCATTCATTCCCCACAATTTGTATGAGTCAAAGTAATTCTTCTCACAGTACTCGTGAAGCTTGGCTGCAGGACGGCGTCCGTCATTTGGAACCTATTTTTGCAAAGGCTGGCTATGTCATTCCACCGGTGAGGGTCTCGTGTGGCTTTCCGGCATCAAGTAGCCCACGAACCACCTTAGGACAGTGTTGGCCCCGCGAGCGCTCGGGTGGGGGTGTTAACGAGATCTTTATTTCTCCAAAGTTGGATGATCCCGTTGCGCTCCTTGACACACTTTTGCATGAGCTATGCCATGCGGTTGATGATTGCCACAGCGGCCATGGTGAGGATTTCAAGGGAATTTGCCAAGCCGTTGGTCTTGAGGGTCCCGCACGTATGGCGCATGCATCGGAAGCATTGCAAGTGCGCTTAATGACCATTAGTCAAAAGTTAGGCCCTTATCCCCATCAAGCCATTGTGTTTCCTCCACCACGAGCCAGCAATCTCAGTCGTAATAAGGCCAAGTGTCCTCAATGCGGGTATGAGGTCACACTCCTAAAGCGCTGGGCAAGTTATGGTGCGCCGATTTGTCCAAAAGACAACCTTCGCATGGAAGAGCTCGCACTATCAATCCCCGCAGCTGAGTCCGATGAGGAAGCCAAGGAAAAAGAGCGCCAGGCAGAACGCGAAATCCGCCGAGCCATCAGCTAGTAAAATCCATTTTTTTATCAATGAGACATGATTCATGAACACAAAAAAGAAAATAATCAACCCTAAAATTGCGGTGATCCCTGGTGACGGAATTGGTAAAGAGGTAATGCCTGAGGGCGTGCGCGCTCTAGAAGCGGCTGCTAAAAAGTTTGGTATTCAATTTCAGTTTGATCATTTTGATTTCGCCAGCTGCGATTACTACCAAAAACACGGCAAGATGATGCCGGACGACTGGTTTGATACCCTCATGAAGTACGACGCCATCTTCTTTGGCGCTGTGGGAATGCCCAACATCTTGCCTGACCATCTATCCCTATGGGGTAGCTTGATCCAGTTCCGTCGCGGCTTTGATCAGTACGTTAATCTTCGTCCAGTGCGCTTATTGCCAGGCGTACCTTGCCCGCTGGCAAACCGCAAACCGGGTGATATTGATTTCTTTGTCGTGCGCGAGAACACCGAAGGGGAGTACTCGGCGGTCGGTGGCAAGATGTTTGCTGATACCGAGCGTGAGATTGTGGTTCAGGAGTCAGTATTCTCGCGCCATGGCGTCGATCGAATTCTGAAGTTTGCTTTTGATCTCGCTCAGAGTCGCCCCAAGAAGCATTTAACTTCGGCAACCAAATCCAATGGCATTGCGATCACGATGCCGTATTGGGATGAGCGTGTCGAAGCAATGGCGAAGAACTACACCGATGTACGAACCGACAAGTACCACATCGATATCTTGACCGCTCAGTTTGTGATGAACCCCGATCGCTTTGATGTCGTAGTGGCCTCTAATTTATTCGGGGATATTCTTTCGGACTTAGGGCCTGCGTGTACTGGAACGATTGCGGTCGCACCGTCAGCCAGTATTAATCCAGAAGGGAAGTTCCCATCACTCTTTGAGCCTGTGCATGGTTCAGCCCCAGACATTTATGGCAAGAACATTGCCAACCCGATCGGTCAAATTTGGAGTGGTGCACTCATGCTGGATCACTTAGGCTATCCAGAAGCAGGCGCACGCGTGTTTGCAGCCATTGAGTCAGTATTGTCCGCCGGTCCCGCTCATGCCCCACTCACACCAGATATTGGGGGTAAAGCAAGCACTCAAGATTTAGGTAAAGCGATTGCTGCGGCGATCTAGAGACCCCAAATCGGGGTCTTTTTACTGGCCTTCTCGATGGCCTGTAAAACCTTTTCATGTTCGGCGCAATCGAGCTCACTCGCTTTGAAGTAGATCAAGTCGCTCGGTAGTGGGGCTTTTGTTATGCCAT
>JBEDHB010000041.1:0-10016 GCA_041174325.1 Pseudomonadota bacterium | reverse complement strand
GCCGGCACCGCTTTTACCTAAGATCGCAATCCGCTCACCTGGCTTGATTGTGAGCTCAAATGGCCCAAAGAGTTTTTTTCCAAGCTGTAAAGAGGCATGATGGAGTTGTAATTTCATATCAATCAAGCCTAGATCGATATTGCCACAATAAGATCAAAAATAATGGGCCGCCTAACAGGGCAGTGAAAATACCGACAGGCACCTCTGCAGGGATTGCAATGGTTCTGGCAATCGTGTCGGCAATGAGTAGCAGAATAGCCCCTACCCCTGCGGAATAGGGAACCACCCTCTTTTGATCGGACCCTAAGCAAATACGCACAAGATTGGGTGCCATCAAACCAATAAAGCCGATCATGCCGCACCATGCAACAGCCAATCCGCAAAGAATGGCAACCAAAACGATGACCTTGGTCCGTAATTGCATAACATCTACCCCAAGATGATTGGCAATGTTCTCACCTAATGTCAGTGCATTGAGGTCTTGCAAAAGAGTTCTAATCCATACCCATCCCATGACTAAGGCTCCAATGAGCACCCCTACCATCATCCATCGTGCGCTTGCGAGAGATCCGAGGGTCCAAAAAGTGAAGCTACGTAATTGTTCATCATTGGCTAAATAGGTGCACAGACCGATCACTGCGCCTGCTAAGGCATTTAATGCAATACCGGTTAATAGAAGACCAGCAATGGATCCCGGGGATACAACGCGGGCAACATAATCGAGGCAAAAGCAAACCGCTACAGCCCCCAAGAATGCAAATAGTGGGATGGCCCAGACCCTAAGCTCCTCTGAGGGAATAAAACGAAAGCCATCCAAGATCACGATACCGATTGCCACGCTGCAACTAGCACCCGCAGAAACTCCCAATAGCCCAGGATCGGCCAAGGGGTTACGAAATAAGCTTTGTGTGAGAGCGCCTGCAACACCGAGTGCTGCACCAACCGTGATAGCTAATAAGGCGCGCGGAATCCGAATGTTCCAAAGCACATAACTGGTACCCTCATAAGTATTGTGCTGATTAAATATTTGCAACCAATCCAAACGATGAATATCCACAGCACCTAAGTTCACTGCGATTAGAAATGCAGTTAACCCTATAAGAAGTAACCCAAGCCTTGCACCCCAGGCTGAGTAGTCAAGTGGACTGACGACCTGTCTCATCCCAACAAGGTGCGTGCCTGATGATGAAGCGTTAAAACGGCATCCGGCATTCGTGGACCAAATCCCAATAAATAAACCGCATCCATTGAAATAACCTTCTGACGAAGAATCGCTTTCGTTCTTTCCATGCCGGGTAGGCGCGCAAGCTGACTAGGTCCGCCAATTGCCTGCAGCCCTTGATCTGTGACCAGGATCAAATCAGGGTTGGCCACAATCACTGCTTCGGGAGTAAGGGGTTTATAGCCCCGAAATCCATCCATCGCATTTCGTAGGCCGGCGTAACGGATCATGGCATTGGCATTGGTTTCTTGGCCAGAGACCATCACTTGGGATGGGTTCATAGAATGAATGTAGAGCACACGAGGGGTTGCACTTGGAAAGGGTTTAGCTTTCATCTCATCTTCAATGCGAGCCCACTGCTGCTGCAACTGAAGCTTCAATTGATCGGCTCGAGTTTGTTGATGAATCGCTTGACCAATCGCAATCACCCGATCGCAGATTCCGGTAAAGGTGTGATGGGCAGGCAAGCGCCGTATCTCAATCCCGGCATCTTGAATCTGCCGGAGTACCACTGGAGGTCCCGCATCCTCAGTCAATAAGATTTGGGTTGGAGATAGCGATAAAACGCCCTCTGCCGATAAGGTTCTTGAGTAGCCAACACTAGGTAACGAACGTGCAGCATCCGGATAAATCGAGGTTGTATCAACCCCCACAATCAAATTACTAGCATTTAATGCATACACAATTTCTGTAACTGCCGATCCAATGCAAATTAGACGTTGGCGACCTGGGGTAGCTTGAGCTCGCTCTGCCCAAGCTGGCTTCTCAAGCCATGGAATGGGGATGGCTGCCATTGCGCACAGTAAACGACGACGTCCTGTATCACCAAGATCACTCATTGGCAGACCTCCATCAATCCATGTTCACCCTCAATCTCGGTTACCAGATCTCGCCAGGATGTAAGTTCAGCTTTACCAGGCTTGCGCTCTCCAAAAAACATTGCAATAGCCTCGCCGCTCTGATCAAAAAACTCAATGGAAGTAACAATGCCATCGACAGTTGGCTTACGAACAATCCAGGCACGCTCAATCAGATCCTGACGAAGGTGCAAATTAAAGCGGGGATCCATCACATTGATCCAAGACCCTTGTTCAATAATCCGATCAATGGGACCCGAATGAATCTGAATCATTCCAGGATTACCAACAAAAACCATGATGGGGGTTTTAGTCTGTGCTGCACGCTGCAACATTGATCGTAGGCAGTCTTTAGAAAGCTCCCGAACAAACTCTGGCTCTGCCAAACGTAGTGCCTGTGTACGTGTGAGTGTGTATTTTCGTAAGAGCGGATAAAAATCATGGGTATCCTTGAGATCTCTCCATGCCTGCCAAAATCCGGCGCGATCGATCTCTGTATCTGGAGCTGGGGTTGGCTTTACCTTGAGCCTTGAGACCTCAAGACCAGGCTCTTGTTGAGGGGTCGCAAACAATGAAACGATTGCGTCAAATGCCGACACATCACTCTGTGGCTTCAGATGAACCTTATGAATCGCCCGTCCCTGCGCATCAAAGAATTGCAAGCTGCGCTGCTCTCCCTGAGAACTACTTTCAGCAACCGCAAATCCAGCAAACCAATGTTGATAAAAGATCCGCAAGTCAATCTCACCCACGACCAGACCTACCGACCCCTCTTGACTTACCTGACGGTATTGACCAATTTTTTCATGGACGCAGGCTTCGTTACGGGTGAGAGCCATGACCTCCCCAATCGACTCCACCGAGGCAATCAGCGCAGGCCAATTGGCATCCAGACGAATCGCTCTTAAGCCTTTTGCTGCCGTCGCACCCAGTCCAACATGAGCAGCAATCAACTCTCCTTCAGATATTTTGAGCATCGCAGCAATTTCACGATGCCGTAACCGCTCCTCTTTGCGTAAGGTAATAAACGATTGACGAATGCGATGAATAGTCGGTTTCATAATGCCTCCTTAAAAGTCATAACGAGCTGAGATTTGCCAGTTCCGCGGGGCTGCCGTAGCTGATTGTTGAGCAGCTTGGGCGTTGTACCCCGAAAATCCGCCAGCCGCTGCCCGGTTTTGAGTTAAAACAGAACCTTGAACATCCGACCAGTTCCAATAGGTGGTGTTGAACACATTATTGAGATTGGCATTGATCGTTAGTTTTTTAAGAGGCTTCCAGTAGCCCGTCAGATTTAGAACGGTCGATGTGGGCGACAAAAATTGATTAGCTGTACCACCGGTAGCGTTATTAAAGTTCACACGATCAGCCGATTTACCCTGATTCCAAATAACATTGGCAAACGCTCCCCAAGTACTAGCGTCATACCGCAATCCTGCAATGGCGCGCAAAGGTTGAATCGTATTTAGCGGTGCTGAAATCCCATTTTGGGTTTGCTCACCATAGCTATAGGCCATTGCTGCATTCGCCTGCCAACCCTGTGCAAAGGCCCAATCCGTTCGAACATCCCATCCCCAAATATTGACGTTAGATAAGTTCTGATATTGATACAAGGTTTGAGGTGCACTACCGTTATACGAACCTAAGTAATTAACCTGAGAGATAAAGTCTTTGTAATAGTTTGCGTACCCCGATGCCTGATAACGAAACTGATGAAGCTGACCGCGAGCACCGACCTCAAAGCCATTGCCAGTTTGCGGTTTTAGATTGGGATTTGGGATGTTGGTATATCCGCTACCCGCAAAATAAGATAGCGTTTGATCCGGTGTAGGCGCTGTAAATCCAGTTCCCCAGTTTGCAAATGGACGAAACTCGCGAGCTATATTCCAGATAGCCCCAATTCGAGGGGATACTGCTGATCCGGAGTTCGATGGCAATGAACCAGTAACTGGTGTAATCGAGTAACTATCATAGCGAAGTGCTGGAATTACACTCACTTGATTGAACTCCATTTCACTTTGCAAAAACGCGCCGCCTAGGTTGTAAGTTGATTTGGGTGCGGGTGTAATTGAGCTTCCATTACCCGCCGCATTGAGTTGACTCGAGATGCGTGAAGAACTCCAATCAAATCCATAAGTCAGTCGCTGATTGACGATGCTGGTGGTATTACTCTCTAGAGTCGTATTGATGCCATAGGTATCTTGGCTATAGGTGTTATTGCGGCTGCGCCATGATGAGAGACGTGAATTGCCAACTTGCTGCTGGTAGGCATTTTGAGTGACATCTGCATCTTGGTAATACACCATGACATTGGCTTTTTGAACATACAGCGCCCCACTGTCCTTAAAGACGTACTCACCCGAGACACGATTACGAGTTGTTTTATCTTGCGTAGTGGATGTCACGACATTGTTATAGGTATACGTAGTCGTACGAGGAGGGATAAAACCAACCGAAGTCCAGCCTCCGCCAGTCCCCAAATCCGATAAGTTATTGACGTTTTGCGTGACGTTTTGAGACTCATAGGTAATGCCCAGTTTTTGGTTGCGATCGATTTGGGCAAATCCCTTAGTCAGAACATACCAATTGCTGTAATCTGCTGGATTGGGCGCCGTCCTGGTGATGCCACTTGAGTTATTGGATCCTTGATTTTGATATTGATGTCCAGCTTGAAAGTTTCCAAGCACCATCCCTTGCAAATGGTCCTGAATACCGCCATAGCCAAACGTCGTATTCGAAGATATATCGACGCTCGAGTAGCCGGTACGAGCAAATCCGCCGTGAGTCTCACCCTTTTTGATGAAATCACTTGGATTAAAGGTCTGAAAGTTCACGATCCCAGCAAGGCCATCACTACCATACTGAGTTGACGATGGGCCACGCACTACCTCGACGCGACGAAACCCATCGACATCCAGAAAGTTTCCTCGCCCGACCGATAAGGCCCCAAACGAAAAGGCATTCGGTACCCGAATTCCATCCACTAGGAGCAAGACATTATTACCCTGCAGCCCACGAATATTGATACTTTCATTTCCTGCTCGGCCTTGGGCGCCGACGGCTAAACTAAATCGTTGCGTTTGCTGGGGAACCGTGACATCCACTGAGTTATTAAATAAGTCTTTAATGTTCCGATCACCCTTTTCTTGGATTTCTTCGGCCGTTGTTACAGTGACAACATTGGGTACGTTATCGATCTTACGAATGGACCGAGTCGATGTCACGGTGACCTCATTCAGAATGACATCCACCTCTCCCCGCTCTCTGCGGGATTGCTCGATGGGTCTTCCATCTTCAGCGGTAACTGTCTGACTGTGGGCGCTCATGGCAATACCTGCCATAGTGATCGCTGCAATAGCAGCAAATGGATGTTTTCTTAGATTCATGCTCGCTAGGATTTGATGACACTAGCTAGCGACAGCGGGCTGTGACGTTTACAAAATCGTTTTTTGGATTAAACGAATCTCTACTTTAATAAGAATGATTCTCATTGTCAAGTGCTATTGACAATATTTCCTGTATGGAAATTAAGCCAATACAAAAACGATAGGCAATCGATAGCAGTGTGGAATTGCAGCGCCATTCTGCCGCGCTGGGTGAAATTTCCAATGCGTCACTGTATTGATAGCCGAACGATCCAAGGCTGGATACCCAGAAGTTTGAGCCAATTGCACGTGGCTAACGCTCCCGTGCTCAGACACACATAATGAAAGCCATACCCTGCCCTCCTCCCCGTTTTCTCGACTAGCGATCGGATACGGCGGCTTTGGGTTATTGAACCTAGGGTCAGCAGCGGATGGCAAGGATATGGGTATAGATGACACATTCGAGCTTCTGCTATCTGGCTGTTGACTGGTTGTGAGCCCCTGGCTACTCTCAATAGTCGGTGTATTCAGTTGATTCATCGGATCTTGCTTTGCATGAATTGGCGAAGTTACTGTTTTTTGAATCGCATTCGACTCACGCTCAAGTAATTGGCCATAGAGGATGGCAGGCGACTCAGGCCGCTGATTAGTTATGGCAGTCATCATCCATCCAATTAGCATGGCATGTCCCATACATACCGCAAGAGTAATTTTGAATGAAGACGAACGCAGCAACTGCCCTGAATTCATATCACTTGGTTAAGATCAATTTACCTAATTGGGTAATTCGTAAGGTGTAAATCACACCGTGATGATTAATCTGAATCGCGCTTTTCGAACCAAACAGCTCTTCGCTGCGGTATACCCACACATCATTTCTTGATATCGGCGCCGATGGTTTTAATGTTTCCTCTTCTCGAGTCATATCAAGATCCATTCAGCCTAGATTGCAATCCATAAAAGAATGCTTCCAGTAATCGTCAGTAGGCCCATGGCCAAAATAGCCCAATCTTTTGGTTGAATATTATTTTTTTCAATCATCCTTGCCCCTTTGTGTGTATTCGTATGATACTATAAATGAGAATGATTATCAATAAGGATACGATGATGAATACGCAGCATACTGTTTTACTCATGGGCGCACTTGCAAAAGTCATGGAACTTTCTAGAACGCATTGTTCAGTGCTTGCCGAGCAAACCACTATTTCCTTACGTGCTCTCAATCGCTGTACGGAATTACCCCCAAGCTTAAAAGCCCAGATTGAAGAAATGCTCGACACCCTAGAAGAGCAATACCGGCTTGAGCGGCAACCCTTCCCAGGCCATGAATTAAAGCCTAGTCATCAAGATAATGAAGAAATTAGCGAATTTTGTGTCCGCAGCATGCTGACTCGGAATCTGCCCCTCTACGCGGATGCAAGCTTGGAGTAAATCTGTGAAAAGTCTCGTGCATTCACATCAACTCATATAAGTAAGTTGTTCGCAATTAGACAGCTTTCATATGGAGAGCTGAGCGAATTCGTTTCTCGATTTCAATAATAAATAAAAATAGTATTCCCGCCCCAACCACCATCAAGCCATCAAAGATGCTGACAGGACTAGTTCCAAACACGCGGTTCAAAAATGGCACATAAGTTACCGCAAACTGGGCTAGAGTGATACCTACTACACCAATTAATACAGGGGGCGTACCAATCACTCCGCGCAAGGTTAACGAACTGCCATGCACATAGCGAACGCTAAATAAATAGAAGATCTCAAAAACCACAATCACATTAACAACTAGGGTATTGCCCACTTCAACAGGCATATCCCTCAGAAGTGCGTAATAGAACATCCCAAATGCAGCTGCCATAAATAATGTTGCGATGAAAATAATCCGCCAGAGCATAAATCCAGAAATAATAGGTTCGCGTGCACCCCGAGGTGGTCGTTCCATGGTTCCAGGCTCTGTTGGCTCAAACGCCAGGACCAATCCAAGCGCAACAGAGGTCACCATATTGACCCATAAGGTTTGAACAGGTGTAATAGGTAACGGCAAAGCGAACATCACTGCAACAATAATTGCCAATACCTCCCCGACGTTAGTCGGCAAGGTCCATGCTATCACCTTACGTAAGTTGTCATAAACCGTTCGACCCTCTCTTACAGCTGCTGCAATCGATGCAAAATTATCATCGGCCAAGACAATTTCAGAGGCCTCCTTTGCAACAGCAGTACCCTTATTACCCATCGCCACTCCAACATCGGCCTGCTTCAGAGCAGGCGCATCATTCACGCCGTCACCAGTCATGGCAATTACATTTCCTAGGGCCTGTAAGGCTCTAACCAAACGTAATTTATGCTCAGGATTAGCACGCGCAAATACAGTTACTGTTTGAATCGCCTTTTCTAGCTCAATATCGCTCATTTGATCCAAGGCGGACCCATTGAGCGCTTTTGGATCATCCGCGATTCCCAATTGTTTTGCGATCGCTTGTGCCGTGGCCACATGATCACCAGTAATCATCACCACCCGAATCCCAGCTGTCCGGCATTGACGAACTGCCTCAATGGCCTCTTCACGAGGCGGATCTATTAAGCCCACAAGACCCAACAGGGTTAAATCATGCTTCACATCATCAAATACCAGATCATCCTTTTCTGAATCCACGTTTTTCATCGCGATCGCCAAAACACGCTCACCTTGAGATGCCAATCGATTAATTTGCTCTATCCACCATTCAGAATTAATGGGTTGATCTCCATCCAAATGGCGCTCAGAGTGACACATCGCAATAACCTGTTCGGGTGCACCCTTGAGCATGAGTGTTTTGCTGCCATGTTCGTGATCATGATGCAGTGTTGCCATAAACCGATGCTCAGCATCAAATGGAATCTCGTCTTTGCGTGGTAATTGTTTACGCAAACCCTCCTGGTGGTAACCTGCTTTAAGCGCCAATACCACCAGCGCACCTTCCATGGGGTCGCCCTCTACCATCCAACCATTATCTTTACGACTAATTACTGCATCATTGCAAAGCAATGCGGCACGGCATACAGAATGCAATACAGCCTCATCTTGAATGGAGAGATCCTTGCCGTCTCGCTGGAATCCAAAACCAGCGCCTGGCTCATACCCGACGCCGGTTACGGAAAAAATAGCTTCTGCGGTCACGACTTGGCGAACAGTCATTTCATTTCGGGTAAGCGTGCCTGTCTTATCTGAACAAATAACTGAAACCGCGCCCAATGTTTCCACGGCCGGTAAACGCCGAATAATTGCGTTGCGTTTAGCCATTCGATGCACGCCGATAGCAAGAGCAATGGTCATTACTGCTGGCAAGCCTTCGGGAACTACGGCAACTGCGAAGCCCACGACAATCATGAAGGCCTCAGCTAATGGGTAATCCCTCAGTCCATATGCGGCAGCAAATAGCAAAATAGCGACCAAAATAATGATGACGGTCAGCTGTTTAGCAAGCTGATCCATCTGTTTCAGCAATGGTGTTTTCAACACTTCAACATCACCGAGCATCGCGCTAATTCGTCCAAGTTCGGTATTGGCGCCAGTTGCTATTACCACTCCAGTTCCCTGTCCCGCAGTAACAAACGTTCCCGAGTAGGCCATGCATGAGCGCTCGGCCAAAGCTGTATTGAGAGATACGACTTGGGTTGATTTATCCACTGGGACAGACTCACCGGTGAGTGCCGCTTCTTCAATCCGCAAGGACTTCGCATGAATTAAACGTAAATCGGCTGGGACACGATCACCTGCTTCCAAAATCACTAGATCGCCTGGTACGATCTGCTCCGCATCAAAACTGGCACGCTTACTATCTCGCAATACCGAGGCTCGAGGCGCCACCATACTTTGAATCGCATCCAAGGCTTTTTCAGCCTTTCCTTCCTGCACATATCCAATAATAGTGTTCACAATAATTACTAAAACGATAACAGCAGCATCCACGCCGTGACCGAGGGCTGCCGCGATTACCGATGACGCCAACATGATCCATATCAACATATTGTTGATATGCGCCCACAATCTTGCATACCAGGTTCGGGCTTCTGCTTTCGGTAGACGGTTATAGCCGAATGAAGCGAGTCGTGCACCTGCTTCTGTGCTACTGAGACCTTGATCATTGCTGCCGATCTCTCTCAATACTGTACTGGTCGATTGACTATACCAAGGCTGACTCTGTTGCGGCTTCTGAATGCGATCCATGCGCACCTCCCTACTTACTATACCGTTCATTCATCATGAATGTTCCGAGGGATTTGAATACTAGACTGATGTAGTCAGAATTCGCTTCTTTGATTTATTTGGGGCTACACTTAGAAATCGGTATGCATCACATGCCTTCGTTTGATTGATTCAGAGCCCGGCATACGAACTGAAGCTTTAATCGATTTAAACGATTACATTGATTAAATTAATTTGTTTTACAGATTAATTCCCTACCATTACATTGGACACACCACATCAAATGGAGGAAACATGAAAACAGCAGCCATCTCACTGTCATCTGCACACGATACTTTAATTAATCTATTAGCAAGCTTAGCTTACACCGCTTAATCCACCACTCG
>JBEDHB010000040.1:0-10140 GCA_041174325.1 Pseudomonadota bacterium | reverse complement strand
CCTTGCCAAGCAATTAACTGCCCTGGCACCAATCACTCAAAAGGCATCCAAACTCATCGTGGCGCGCGTAATTGGAAATTCATTACCCAATTGCGATGATTTAATTAACGAGGTGTATGGCAGTTTAGACTTTAAAGAGGGTGTGACGGCATTCTTAGCCGGCCGCTCTCCAAATTGGCAAGGAAAGTAAGGAGATTTGATGCCTGAGATTGTGCGCAATGTTTTTGGTCAACCGCTCGTACCCTGCTCGTTTGATCCGCTGACTGGTTTCTTTCGGGATGGCTGCTGCAAGACCAATCAAGAGGATGTTGGCTTGCACCTAGTTTGCGCCATCATGACCGATGAATTTCTGGAGTTTAGTTATCAGCATGGAAATGATCTCATCACCCCCAGACCCGAGTGGAACTTTCCGGGACTCAAAGCTGGCGATCAATGGTGTTTGTGTATTACCCGCTGGCAAGAAGCTCTAGCGAATGGGTGTGCGCCACTCATTAAGCTTGAGAGCACCCACATTAATGCGCTCGATCACGTGGATTTTGATACGCTCAAATTATTTGCGCTCGAGAACCAGTCCGAGCTCTAAAGCCTTACACAATGTTGGTATGCAGAACTGGTAGACCGTCTACATGACCTTCCAATACATCACCGCGTTGGACCGCAGCGACTCCTGCAGGAGTTCCTGAGAAGATCAAATCACCAGGCATTAAAGTAAAGAGCGTGGATAAGTAAGCAATCGTCTCTGGCACATTCCAGATCATCATCGCAAGATCACCGTCCTGTTTCACCTGGCCGTTCACCGTGAGATATATACGGCCCTTCGATAGATGACCGCATTGGCTTACTGGCACCAAGGCCGAACATGGTGCAGACTGATCAAAAGCTTTACCAGTATCCCACGGACGACCCATTTTCTTAGCCTCCCCTTGCAAATCCCGACGGGTCATGTCAAGTCCCAAACCATAGCCCCACACATGATCCAAGGCTTGGTCCGCTGGAATATTAGCCCCTCCCTTGCCTAAAGCAACCACCATTTCTAGTTCATGATGCACATCCTTCGATAAGGCGGGATAGGCCATCGCCTGTCCATCGGTCACAATCGCGGTCGCAGGTTTCATGAAAAAGAATGGTGGCTCGCGGTCTGGGTCATGCCCCATCTCACGCGCGTGATCGGCGTAATTACGGCCAACGCAGTAGATGCGATTCACCGGGAAGCGTTTGCTATCACCGACAACGGGCAAGGATGGGATCACTGGTGCTGGGATAACAAATGATGTACTCATAAATCGTCCTAATCGGGTTTTATACAGTCTTCTGAAATGGCAAGGTGTGGATTTTTTTGTCCAAGGTAAACACTAATGATACTAACGGACTCATTGTGTAGGCGAATAAAGCGAGTACTCAAGATAGTAGCTGTTTGAGCTCTTCCAAGAACAACTCTTCCCCATGATTAATTTTCTCGTGCCACTGCTCACCAGCCAGATCATCTGCAGAGTCGCTAATAAATTTATACGAGCGCCAGGGGATTTGGTGTTGATGGGCAAGTGCCGCAATGGCAAATAACTCCATATCGACTACATCGACCTTCTGCTCAATTAGCCAAGGATCCGTACTGGTTACAAAACTATCTCCGGTGCCACAGGTGTATTTGCCCGACTGAGATACATACTCGGGGGGTTTGGTGCAAAACGGGGTGATGCCACGCGGTGCCAGGGGCTGCGCATTCATGTCGCGCTGAATCACGCGTCCAATCGTCACTAACTCTGTAAGCTTGGGATTAATTCCTCCAGCAGTTCCAAAGTTAATGATCAAACTCGGTTGATAATGAATAATCGCGCTTTGAGTGACCGTGGCCGCATTGATTTTGCCAATTCCGGTGTACGCCACTGCAATGTTTTTGGGAATGGTAATTGCCTCGAGTTCATTTTTGAGTGCAACCAGCAGTAAGATGGGATGTTCAATGGTCATGATTGGATTTTAAACGGATGAAGCTTGAAGACTACTTACCCGGCATTTTGGATTTTCCGAAGCCAGGAATTGTATTTCGGGACATTGCACCCCTACTAGCCAATGCGGATGCCTTTGCATACACAATTCAATCGCTTGACAAGCTGAGTGCAGAGTACTCCTTTGACTATATTTTGGGTATTGAGTCCCGAGGCTTTATTTTTGCCTCCGCACTTGCAACTCATCTTCATAAAGGGTTCGTGATGGTGCGTAAGCCTAACAAATTACCGCCCGATATCCATCAAGAGTCCTATGGCTTGGAGTACGGTTCCGATACTCTTGAGATCAGTAAACATATTTTGCAACCCGGCGCCTCAGTGCTTATCGTTGATGACGTCTTGGCGACTGGTGGCACGATTGCCGCAGCTGCACGTCTTGTTGGAAAAACCGGGGCGACGGTTGCTGCAGCGGTCTGCGTTCTTGAGATTGCTGGTTTGAATGGTTCTCAGGTTTTAAACCAAGCGAGAATTGCCAATCGGTGTGCAGTCACTCTGTAATTAAAGCTTGACCCCTTTTTTGATGAGCAACTCATCAACCCATGGGGCTGCATAAGTCCCTGCTTCGATCGTTGTGAGGATCTCTTGTTCCTGCTTGATTTTTTCTTGACCAAGGCGGGCTGCTTCTGCAGCAAGAGATGGAGGAACTGCAATCACACCGTCGCGATCACCCAAAATGATGTCTCCAGGGTTCACGATCATTCCACCAATGGAGATCGGCACATTGATTGCTCCAGGTCCATCCTTCAATGGTCCACGCAAGCTAACGCCGCGTGCCCAGCATGGAAATGCTTGATCTTCAAAACCATCGACGTCACGCACAGCACCATCAACCACGATACCCACTACACCCCGACTTTTGGCAACCCGCATCAAGATCTCACCGATGACTGCACAACCCGTATCGCCCTCGGCATCAATCACCATGACATCCCCAGCACGTACCATTTGCAGTGCTTTGTGAACCATGAGGTTATCTGCGGTGTGTACTTTGATCGTGAAGGCATTACCGCAGACAGACATTGGCGCACGATGAATCGGCAGAATATCCTTCGCAACCAGTGTGCGTCCCAACATATCGCTAATCACGGTGGATGGCATACCACGTAGCGCATGAATACCTAACTCGGCAGGCTCGTGCCTTGGGTTAATTTGAATTCCGTGAATCATGAGTTAGCCTCCTTAATGAATACTGCCATTGTATTCACTGGGAGTGTTGTAATTTAGATCACGCCATTGGCGCAATCACGCAGTGCTTCAGCAAAGAGCTCCGGGGATTGTGCGCCCTGAATAATGAATTTGTTATTGAGAATAATTGAGGGTACGGAGTGCACGCCGAGCTGATGGTATTTTTGCTCTAGGTCTTTCACATCCTTTGCGAATTCCTCGGAGGCTAGAACTTCTCTCGCGCGCTCGATTGGTAACTGCGCACGCTCAACTGCTTCTAACAACTGATCGTGCTGATCCATATCCACCGCCAAAGTGAAATAACTCTTTAGTAGCTCTTTTTTGAGACGATGCTGAGCATTGAGATCAAATTCCATCATGGCCCAGTGCAATAAACGATGGGCATTGAGGGTGTTATAGACGCGCTTTCGACCTTCGGGATGAAATGGAAATCCCAGTTCAGCGGCGCGCTGATAGATCTTTTCTTGATTAGCCTTAACCTGAGCGATGGTAGTGCTATATTTTTCAGTGAGATGCTCAAAGACATCTTGCCCGCCTGGGGGCATGTGGGGGTTTAACTCAAAGGGCTGAAATTGAAGCTCCGTACTGACCTCATTACCAACTTCTTGTAGTGCCCGTTCAAGCGATGCTAAGCCAACGACACACCACGGACATGCAATATCGGATACAAAGTCAATACGGACAGGTTTCAATTATTCCCAACCGCCACCTAAGATGGCACGCTTTTTATATTCCACTCTGGACTCTTCCCAGGCCTTACCAATCATATGCAAGGTTTTGAGAATTGCAGCCAAGATACCAGAGTTTGAGCCGGTCGTAAGTCCAATCGAGCCACCAGCTAGTGTGGGCTTGATAGTGCTTGTTGTCATTTTCTTCTCCTAAGGGTTTATACTTAATAGTATACCCTAAATTATATTGCGCTGCAACAGAGTACCAACAAAAAAGTGCTTATGAAACAGGGCTTAGGGGAAGATTAAAAAGGAGATTCTGGGGCTTAAGCTTAATTTGGTTCAGATCGTTCATTGCCAGACCCAGATACACGGGCTTACCGCGAACCTGGCTAAGCACCGGACTCAGATCGTTAAATTCCAGCTTAAAGAGGCAAATTAAACGGTTGAGAAGGCTTTCATCAAGGCTCTGCTCTTGGTAAAGGCCATTCAAAATCTCAGTTGCCGCCGCATCCAAGCCAACATGCCAAACCCATTTAGGGTCGGAGATCTCCTTCATGGGGGTAATGGTGGTCTCGATGCCCAAAAAATGTTTGATCCATTTTTCTAGGAGACGAGCCAAGGTCGGCAAGGCGGGTTGGTCAAAATTTAACTGAACCGCAAAATCAAAGAACTCATCGCGCCCCCAATACGACTTAGCATTATCCGGATGCAAGACATCCAAGTCGATGGTACGTGCAGCTAGCGATTGATTCTTTAGAAGATCAACGATGTTGCCAAAATCAGACGCTTGCGCGTTTCGCTCGATCGTCTCATGATCAGCCGCCATCAAAACACCGCCCTCTAAAATACTGACCTTTTGAGTTCGAAAAAAGAATTCTGCCATCCTCAGCTCGAAAGGATCTGAGTTCGCGCCCAAAATATGCTGTAGGAAAATTTGGGTTAACTGGCTGACAAATAAAGGGGGGACATCCACCCCCTTCCCCTGAAAGAGACTCATATAAAAGTGCTCGAGGGAACTCGCGGCCAATAATTTAGCTCGATACCGAAACCAAATCTCATAATTAGCCTGCACATCAGCATCTGCAATCGCCTCAATGGCTTGTGCAGGAATATCGTCACGGGGCTTTTGAACGAGACGCTCATGAACCGCTCGTTCTTGAGCGCACGACTGTGGAATTAGACTCAGCTCCGGGCGTGCAAGATACGTTCTGAGAAAGTCATCGGTCACCACCAGATGGCGATCCGCATTCACTTCCAATGTATCAAAACCACTTGTCGACCAATATTTAGGCATCGCTGTTAGAGCTGTGAGTGCATCATTAATAAGGTTATTCCGGCATTACCTTCTTTAAACAATTTAAGGTGCTTCTTCAACGCGGGTCGGCGCTTGATCACGTCCCGATATAAGTCCGATTGATGCTTAAGGTCTTCACCGTGATAATACTCGCTCACTCGATCCGCAAAATAATTATGCTCTAGGGCCTCACGAACCTTTTTACGGATATTGCCACCCTTCCCGCTTGAGCCATAACCATGAATCACCACCAAAGCACGGATTTGCGCCTCACTGGCCGCTCGAATGTAATGCGTTAATCGATCGAGGGCTTCATCACTTGTGGGGCTATCAAGTTCCAAATTGATCACATCCGTATCGGAGTGCGCGAGTGGCGTAATCGCCGTATTACAAAATGGGCATTCGCCAGTGACGGGACGCGCGTTCCCACATACCGAACATTCGTAAGAATAGTTCATGATTACTTAACGGCTTTATAAACACCCATCTCTTCCAATAACTCATGCATTAGATCTAGCCGAAGGCGCGGGTTCTCTTGCTCTAAGAAAAATTGCTTTTGGCCAGGACTTAATTGCAAGAGTTCGCACCATCGATTAGCAACCCAACCGCATTCGTTAAATCGATAGGGTTTGCTAAAAGGTAGTTCTTTCCCAAGGGCTGCGCCTTGCTCTTTAAAGGACTGAATGACCTTACCCAATACGGTGGAGGTAATTTTTAGATCCTCAGGGACCTCCATAAAGGCATCGTCTTCGATGAAATCAACCTCGGCAACAATCAGTCCATTGCGTTTGGTCTCGCTAGTTTTGACACGAAAGCGCTGTTCCCCTTGGCATTGAACCATGAAGAGGCTCGGTTGTACCGGATCAAACTCTTTAATACGAGCAAAGGTCCCCACCGCATTGAAGCTTACTTCTTGACCGGGCATGCGTACCTCGTTGCCACTGTTGAGTGTTACAACACCAAAGCCAGATCCCTCGCGCACGCACTTCTTCACCATATCTAGGTAACGCACCTCAAAGATTTTGAGCAGCATGACACCATCGGGAAATAAAGTGGTTCCCAATGGAAAAAGTGGAATGGTTTGGGTATGGGTATGAATCAACATTCGATTAGGTCACTAAACACCGTGCGATTAGCGTAGGCACTGGTAAATATAAATCATTGGAAAATTATCATTGTGGGTGGTGCGCGCCTCTGAAATTCGGGCGACGGATTTTCCGGTCTTTTTACATTCCTTGGTAGCAAGCTCTTGTGCCTCAATCTCTTTAGCACCCTTGACTGCCTGCACACCAATCATGCCATCGGATCGATTCACTACCCGAAAGCCGCTTTGCGGGGTTCCACAGGCGGATAGGCCCAATGCCATAATCAGAATTCCAAGGATTGAACGGTTACTCATGCCTCTTACTATACTGCTGTTTAGTAAATGACTAAGGAGATAACCATGAATCGTGATGCTTTTGAAAAGGGATTAAAAACCCGTCGTGAGGTACTTGGCAGCGAGTACGTGGATCAAGCCATTCGCAATGCCGATGGATTCAATTTACCGCTCCAAGAGTTGGTGACTGAATATTGCTGGAATGAAATCTGGAATCGCCCCGGCCTTGATCGCAAGACCCGCAGCATTGTTAATTTAGCGATGCTCACCGCGCTCAATCGACCCCATGAGCTCAAACTGCATGTCAAGGGTGCAATCAATAATGGCTTAAGCAAAGACGAGATCGCCGAAATCTTTTTGCAATCGGCAATTTATTGCGGCGTCCCAGCCGCAATCGATAGCTTCCGTACGGCCAAGGATGTGTTTAAAGAAATGGGCCTTTAAGAATTAATATACGCTTCAAGTTGCGCGATTGTAGCTGCCTGCTCCGCGAGTGCGGCTTTAAGTAAATCACCAATCGATAGCATGCCAACTAAACGGCCGTCATCTAATACGGGAAGATGGCGAATCCGTTTCGTGGTCACGAGCTGCATGCAGTAATCAAGGCTATCTTCAGGCTTAACCGTAATCAGCTTGATGCTCATGACATCCCCTACCAAGGTATTTTGAGAGCTTTTACCCTGCAGGACTAATTTACGGGCGTAATCACGCTCAGTAAAAATTCCGACTAGGTTGCCAAATTCAATCACCAGAAGTGAGCCAATGTCCTTCTCTAACATGAGTTTTAGAGCATCAAACACATGCACATTGGGAGCAATGGTTTCGATTCGGTGATGTTTTCCTGCGAGCAACTGACTAACGGTTTTCATCTTAGTGCACCTTCTCCATCAATTAAGATTTTGATTGTGAATAGGCTTTTTACTTCCTCCTATTAGGGTTTCCATGTAAAGCGATCATGAGCTCCGATCTACTATTTGTCTATGGAACCTTGATGAGCCCCTTTGCGCATCCCAATGCCACCCAATTTCATGCGGGGGCGGCGTATTTGGGTGCGGCGCGGATGCCTGGTCTACTCTATCGAATATCATGGTACCCCGGCGCCATAGATCGACCAAACAAGTCACACCATTTTGCAGAAAGTTGGGTTCATGGAGAGTTATGGCGCCTAAATGACATGCAATTACTGGATACGGTTGATCGGTATGAGGAATGTTCGACCAACGACCCCAGCCCGCATGAATACCAACGCGTATTGCGCTCCGTCCAGATGATTGAGAGCACAGCGTGGCAAATCGCCTGGGTTTATCTCTATCAACGGGATATTCAGGGTTTAGGGCACATTATGGATGGCCGTTTTAGGATCGACCACTGCAAACCTTGACGATTCCTATGGCCTTTGATTTAATGATTTCAGGAGGAAATTACTTGAATCATCAACCTGTCAAAGCCTATCTGATGGCCCTAACGGCATTGCTGCTGACCGCCTGTGCTGGTGCTGATGTGCGTCCTATTGTGGACATGAAGGGTGTGAATGAGGCGCGTTACGAGAAAGACCTTGCTGAATGCCAAAACTACGCTAAAGAAGCAAGCGGTATGGGTGGAACAGCTGCTAAAGGTGCGGGTGCAGGTGCTGTCGTTGGCGGCTTATTGGGACTCGTGACCGGTGGCAATCGTACCGATATTGTTCAGGCTGCAGGTGCTGGTGCGGTAATTGGCGCTGCTGGTGGCGCCTATAAGGGGAATGAATCGCAAGAGGCCATTGTCAAGAAATGCCTAATAGGTCGTGGCTACAAGGTTCTCAATTGATCCAATTCTTGCATCATGACCAAGCGCTTAATCAACCTTTTGTCATGCGCAGCACTACTTCTGACGAGCTCGTTGTTACAGGCAAGCTGGTTTGATCGCAAAGACGACCCAGTCGATTTAATCCTGAATCAAAAGGATTGCATTTACATGAAGACCTACCGGGGAAAGCTTGTTAAGGGAGACTTCATTCGGCCAGACCGTTGGACTGGCTCTAAATTTAGCATTGGCGAGCCGACCATCATTGCAAACTTAAAACGGATTGACAAGAAGACTGCGCTATTTACCAATGTCAATAATATTGGCGACGGTAAAGGGGTTAAAGTTTACGTATCCAAGACTGATCAGTACGTGGAGGCAACTTTGCAAGATGGATATCCCATCATGCAATGCGAGTTACAAAAAAATTAGAGCTTGATATCAGGATTGGCGGAAGTAATTTCTTCTCGGCCGCACAAACGCATCGACCAGTTCGCAAAGCGCCGAGTATTAATCCGCTTCATGCCTAGCGACACCACATTGGAGTGGCGTGGATCACTCTGAATTGCCTTCCAAATGGCTTCTACGTCTTTCGGTTTTCCTTCCAGAATTTGACCAAAGCGACCATTGTCAAACG
The DNA here is from genome assembly GCA_041174325.1 of Pseudomonadota bacterium. Lineage (GTDB taxonomy): Bacteria > Pseudomonadota > Gammaproteobacteria > Burkholderiales > Burkholderiaceae > Polynucleobacter. The sequence continues at coordinate 1,190 of JBEDHB010000040.1, read as the reverse complement.
ACAAAACGCCAGTGATGTTCAAGATCTTATTACGACGCGAAGCCTTATCGACCAGCTGCATCAACGCTAAGATACCGAACTCTTCGGTCGCATCGCTGACATAGGACAGACTGACTAAATCAAGTTCAGTATAGGTTTCTTCAGGGAAGTATTTAGTTGCTGGTTTTGGCACAGTAAGATCATCTTAGTGTAATTCTAATTTTTAGCAAGTATCGAGGTGGTAGTTGTATTTGCGGCGCAATATGGTTAGGATTTTTCCTCTTCCCTCTTTTTTTGATCCTTTTCGCGCTCTTTCTTCAGATCGCGTAATTGCCACCAAGCAAAGAGCAGTACCCCTCCGAATACTAGGATCACCTCAATCAGAATAATTGGTCCAAAGCTATCCATTGCACTACCCTATCTAATCATGCTTGCCCAAGCAACAAGGCTTTAATGGAGTGCAAATTTTTGTATTCCAATACTGCCTCGCTCATGGATTGAATACTCGCACAGATTTGAGCGCGTTGCTCCAGGTTTTGCCAAAACACGATCAATGGACAAACCTCAACCTTGACAAGAAAGAGGCTGGCGCGACCAATAGAGGTGGTAATTGGCATGGTAGTTTGGGTTTCTAGGCGGTAATACAAATCGTCAACACTTCTTGGGGTTATGTTCGACTTTCGTAATGGATGCTGGCTCAATTCAGGGCTATTACTAATCGTCCAGACATGGCGTCGAAAGGATCCTTGCTGTGGATCACTCATCACATGGGCGATTTTTGGGCTGGCCTGCACCAGTCGTTCCCCATCCGCAACGGGATAATGAATTTGTGCGAGTGCCATGCCCAGCCGTTTAGCAGGCACCCAGCTGCTTGGAAAGCAAAAACAGATGGCAGTGAGGATATCGTTCTCCAGAAGAGCCACGTCCTCACTGAGGCATAAAGCCAAATCCTCAATCCTCTGAAGGGTTCTGGCATCTGGCAAATTTAGGGCCAATGCCGCTTTAGAAATGAGTTCCTGTGTTTGTTCAGTATCCTGCTGGGCACATAACTCAGGTCTCAGAAGCGCAAGCTCACGACGCTTTGCATCCAAATAACGAAGATCCGGATGGGGATCAATCAGCGGGCCCTCGTACCGATGCATCTTGGGCGAGGTGGTATAGGGCACCTCGACCACAAAAGCAGGATGCTTAGCGGATGCGCTCAATTTTAA
>JBEDHB010000039.1:0-10161 GCA_041174325.1 Pseudomonadota bacterium | reverse complement strand
GTCGATATTCCAAAGGACATTTCGGCGACCAAGGGACCATTTGTTTATCCAGACAGCTTAAGCATGCGTTCGTATAATCCCGTGATTAAGGGGCACAGCGGGCAAATTCGTAAGGCGGTCTCCTTGTTGCAAGAGGCTGAGCGCCCCTATATTTATACGGGTGGCGGCATCATCATGGCAGAAGCTGCCAAAGAACTTAAAGAGTTTGCTGAGCTCTTGGGCTATCCGGTGACCAATACTCTCATGGGCTTGGGTGGATTCCCGGGCACGCATGAGCAGTTTGTGGGCATGCTCGGAATGCATGGCACCTATGAAGCCAATATGGCAATGCAGCACTGCGATGTATTAATCGCGATCGGTGCTCGCTTTGATGATCGTGTGATTGGCAACCCGGCACACTTTGCCAGCCATCCTCGCAAGATTATTCATATTGATATTGATCCATCGGTGATTTCAAAGCGGGTCAAGGTAGACGTGCCGATTGTGGGCGATCTCAAAGAGATCTTGGTCGACATGAGTACTCAATTAAGAGCAGCGCCTGCCCGTAAGAACCAAGCTAAGGTAAAAGCCTGGTGGGATCAAATTAATGAGTGGAAGAAGCGCGATTGCTTGAAATATGATCGTAATTCCCAAATCGTGAAGCCCCAATACGTGGTTGAGAAGCTTTGGGAGCTCACCAAGGGGGATGCTTTTGTTTGTTCAGACGTTGGCCAACACCAGATGTGGGCAGCCCAGTTTTATAAGTTCAATGAACCACGTCGTTGGATTAATTCGGGTGGTTTAGGTACGATGGGCGTTGGTTTGCCCTATGCCATGGGAATCAAAAAAGCATTCCCGGATCAGGAGGTTGTCACGATTACCGGTGAGGGCTCGATTCAGATGTGTATTCAGGAGCTTTCCACACTCACACAGTACAACACACCGATCAAGATTGTTTCCCTGAACAATCGGTATTTAGGAATGGTGCGCCAATGGCAAGAGTTGACCTATAGCAAACGCTATTCCAGCTCCTACATGGACTCTTTGCCAGATTTTGTGAAGTTGGCTGAGGCCTATGGCCATGTGGGTATGCGCATTGAGACCAAGGCCGATGTGGAGCCCGCACTCAAAGAGGCGCTCAAATTAAAGGATCGCACTGTATTTATGGATTTCCAGATTGATCCGCAGGAGAACGTTTGGCCCATGGTACAAGCAGGTAAAGGCATTAGCGAGATGCTGCTTGGAAGTGAGGATCTCTAATGCGTCACATTATTTCTGTTTTGCTCGAGAACGAGCCAGGAGCGCTCTCGCGGGTGGTTGGCTTGTTCTCAGCGCGCGGTTACAACATCGAGACTCTTAGCGTTGCACCTACCGAAGATCCATCCCTGTCCCGCATGACCCTAGTCACGATTGGTTCAGATGATGTGATTGAACAAATCACCAAACACCTGAATCGTTTAGTCGAGGTGGTAAAGGTCTTTGATTTAACCGAGGGACCCCACATTGAGCGCGAACTCATGATGATCAAGGTTAGGGCCGTTGGCAAGGAGCGTGAAGAGTTAAAGCGTACCACGGATATATTCCGAGGTCGCATTATTGATGTGACCGATAAAAGTTACACGATCGAGCTTACTGGTGTGAGCAGTAAGCTGGACGCATTTATTAGCGCCATTGACCGCACCTCGATTCTGGAGACCGTGCGTTCTGGTGGTTCTGGAATTGGGCGCGGGGAACGCATTCTGAAAGTTTAGTTTTAATCACTCTTTATTTAATTTAAGGAAATCGTATGAAAGTTTTTTATGACAAGGACGCCGATCTGTCCCTGATCAAAGGTAAAAAAGTAACCATCATTGGTTATGGCTCGCAAGGCCATGCCCACGCCCAAAACTTGAATGACTCTGGTGTGAAGGTGACCGTCGGTTTGCGTAAAGATGGCGCGTCGTGGAAGAAAGCAGCCAATGCCGGTTTGCAAGTCAAAGAAGTGGCTGAGGCAGTGAAAGATGCAGACGTTGTCATGATGCTTTTGCCTGATGAGCAGATTGCCGACGTATATAAAAACGAAGTGCACGCCAATATCAAACAAGGTGCCGCTTTAGCGTTCGCTCACGGCTTTAATGTGCATTATGGCCAAGTGATTCCTCGTGCGGATTTGGATGTCATCATGATTGCTCCGAAGGCCCCCGGCCATACTGTACGAAGCACATATACTCAGGGTGGTGGCGTGCCCCATTTGATCGCGGTTTATCAGGACAAGTCGGGCTCTGCACGTGATTTAGCGCTCTCGTACGCAACTGCCAATGGTGGTGGTCGCGCTGGTGTGATCGAGACCAATTTCCGTGAAGAGACCGAAACCGATTTGTTTGGCGAACAAGCCGTTCTGTGCGGCGGTACCGTGGAGTTAATTAAAGCCGGATACGAGACCTTGGTTGAGGCCGGTTATGCACCAGAGATGGCCTATTTTGAGTGCTTGCACGAGCTAAAGTTAATCGTGGATCTCATTTATGAAGGCGGTATCGCTAACATGAACTACTCCATCTCAAACAATGCTGAATATGGTGAGTATGTCACTGGTCCGAAGATTGTGACTGAGGAAACCAAGAATGCAATGCGCAAAGCTTTGCAAGATATTCAGACGGGTGAGTATGCCAAGAGCTTCATCCTTGAAAATCGTGCTGGTGCACCAACCCTGATTTCACGTCGTCGTTTGACCGCTGATCATGAGATCGAAGTTGTGGGCGCAAAGTTGCGCGCCATGATGCCCTGGATTGCGAAAAACAAACTCGTTGACCAGTCGAAGAACTAAGTTCAGAAGGTAAATCATTCGATGATGTATCCACACCCCATCATTGCCAAAGAGGGCTGGCTCTACCTGGTTGTGATTGGGGTTCTGGCTTTTGTGGTGCATCGCTATGCCGGTTTTTTTTGGTCATGGCCGTTGTGGCTATTCTTTATCTTCACGTTGCAGTTCTTTCGGGATCCGCAACGAATTGCCCCCCTTGGGAAAGATCTCGTTTTATCGCCAGCCGATGGTCGCATTGTGGTGGTTGAGAAAACCCACGATCCATATGCGAATCGGGACGCGTTAAAAATTAGTGTGTTCATGAATGTCTTTAATGTGCATTCCAATCGGTGTGCGGTCAGTGGTCTTGTAAAGCAGATTACTTATTTTCCAGGCAAGTTCGTTAATGCCAGCCTTGATAAGGCCTCGACCGAAAACGAACGCAACGCGGTTGTGATTGATGCGAATGGCAAAACCGTCACCTTGGTGCAAATTGCTGGTTTAGTTGCCCGCCGCATTTTGTGTTACATCCGCGTAAATGACCGCGTGAAGCGCGGCGAGCGTTACGGATTTATTCGATTTGGGTCGCGAGTCGATGTGTATCTGCCCCTAGAAGCTGAGCCTTTGGTCAGTGTGGGTGAGAAGGTTTTTGCTACCAACACCGCACTCGCACGCTTGCCAGGATTGGATTAAACGATGACCCCGCGCCGCAAGTTCCGCACGGATCGCCCCCGTTTTCTACGGAGTAAAAACGTGCGTCGCGAGGAGTGGGATTCTGCGGAGGATTTAACGGAGGATGATCTCGTCATCGAGCCGCCTCGTCCTCGTAGCAAAGGCATTTACTTATTACCTAATTTATTCACCACAGCGGCATTGTTCTGCGGGTTCTTTGCAATTGTGAATGCCATGAATCATCGTTTTGAGGTTGCGGCGATTGCAGTTTTTGCTTCCTTGGTACTCGATGGCATGGATGGCCGAATTGCGCGAATGACCAACACGCAAAGTGCGTTTGGTGAGCAATACGACTCCTTAGCAGATATGGTCTCGTTTGGAGTAGCTCCAGCTTTAGTAGCTTACGAGTGGGTTTTAAAGGACCTTGGTAAATGGGGTTGGTTAGCAGCGTTTACTTATTGTGCTGGGGCTGCATTACGTTTAGCTCGTTTTAATGCCAATATTGGCGCGGTTGATAAAAAGTTTTTCCAGGGCCTGCCAAGTCCCGCTGCCGCAGCGCTGTTAGCCGGCTTTATTTGGTTGGCAGACGATAACAAAATACCGGTAAAGGATTCGGCGATTCCTTTGGTGACGTTCTTCATCACGATTTATGCGGGATTGACTATGGTCTCGAATGCCCGTTTTTATAGTGGCAAGGCTTTAGATATTCGTTACCGAGTACCGTTCTGGGCCATGGTTCTCCTCATTTTAGGCTTTGTATTAATCTCCTCCAATCCGCCGCTAACCTTGTTTGGTCTTTTTGTGGTGTATTCCCTCTCGGGATATGTTTTGTGGATGTGGGAGCGGGCGATGGGTCGTCGCATTGGTGGGGAAACCACAGTCTCAGCCAATTCTAAGTAAATGCGGTATAGTATTTCTATGATGAATCAATTAAAAGCGCTTTTACTTCTTCTGGCACTGGGCCTACAGCTCGGGGCGGGTCGCGCTTAGACACATGAAGTAAGGCACTAAGTTCGCAAACCAGCCCCAGCCAAATCGCTGGGGTTTTTTGTTTTAGAAAACACAGTATTGGATGATTAAACAAGGAATAGATGATGAGTGACCGATTAATTATTTTTGATACCACCTTGCGTGATGGTGAGCAGTCACCCGGTGCATCGATGACCCGAGATGAGAAGGTACGAATTGCACGCCAACTTGAGCGCTTACGGGTCGATGTGATCGAGGCCGGTTTTGCGGCTAGCTCCGAAGGTGACTTTGCCGCAATCTCCGCGGTTGCTGCGGCCGTGAAAGACTCGGTGGTGTGTTCTCTGGCGCGTGCCAACGAGACTGATATCACGCGGGCCTCTGACGCATTAAAGGGAGCGAAGGCAAAACGCATTCATGTGTTCTTGGCCACTAGCGCTTTGCATATGGAAAAGAAATTGCGCATGACCCCGGAGCAGGTGTATGCGCAAGCGAAGAAATCAATCCGATTTGCCAGAAACTTAGCGGGGGATATTGAGTTTTCACCTGAGGATGGCTATCGCTCCGATATGGACTTCTTGTGCCGTGTTTTGGAGGCTGTGATTGCTGAAGGGGCAAGCACGATTAATGTTCCTGACACGGTCGGTTATGCGGTTCCTGAGTTGTATGGTGAGTTCATTAAAACTTTGCGCACGCGGATCCCCAACTCGGATAAAGCGATCTGGTCTGTGCATTGCCACAACGATTTAGGCATGGGCGTTGCTAACTCCTTAGCCGGTGTGCATATTGGCGGAGCGCGCCAGGTGGAGTGCACTATCAATGGTTTGGGCGAGCGCGCTGGCAATACTTCTTTAGAAGAAATTGTGATGGCAGTTCGAACCCGTAAAGACTTCTTTCAGTTGGATGTGGGGATTGATACCAAGCAAATCGTACCAGCCTCTAAATTAGTATCGCAAATTACAGGTTTCGTGGTGCAACCCAATAAAGCAGTGGTTGGTGCCAATGCGTTTGCTCATGCATCGGGTATTCATCAGGATGGTGTATTGAAGGCTCGCGACACCTACGAGATCATGCGTGCTGAAGATGTGGGCTGGGCCACCAATCGCATCGTGCTTGGTAAGTTGTCTGGCCGAAATGCCTTCAAACAACGTATTTCTGAGTTAGGTGTAGTGCTGGAGTCGGAGAGTGAACTCAACGATGCGTTCGCACGCTTTAAGGCCTTGGCCGATCAAAAGGCCGAGATTTTTGATGAAGACATTATTTCCTTGATGTCAGATTCTTCAGTGGCTGATCAGAGTGAGCACTTTAGTTTCATTTCCTTGAACCAGCACTCCGAGACCGGTGAAAAACCATCGGCGAAGGTGGTGTTCAAGATGGGCGGTCACGATGTGCATTCTGAGGCCGAGGGTAATGGCCCGGTCGATGCCACCTTGCACGCAATTGAGAACAAGGTGAAAAGTGGTGCTGAGTTATTGCTCTATTCAGTCAATGCCATTACCTCGGGCACCGAGTCCCAGGGGGAGGTCACAGTACGACTCTCCAAAGGAGGGCGGATTGTGAACGGAGTGGGCATGGACCCGGACATTATTGCTGCCTCGGCCAAGGCTTATTTAGCAGCATTAAACAAATTACACGATCCAAGCGCTATCAAGCTCAATGCCCAGATGGCACCCTAAAATTATAAGTTATTGATTTATATAACTTTATTAATTAGCAGACTGCTTGGCCCGCAATGGGAGGCAGTGGTCTGTTAGAATGCTCAAGCTTTGATTTATAAAGCTTTTTATTAACACGGCATATCAGGTGCAAGCTTGAATGACCGCACGTATGGAGTATGAAGATGGCAGTTGCAGACATTAATAAGGCGGAAATCGTCAAACAAAACGCGCGTGGCGCAAACGATACGGGTAGCCCCGAAGTTCAGGTGGCGTTGTTAACCGCTCGTATCAATGAACTTACCCCCCATTTCAAGGCAAATGCAAAAGATCATCACAGCCGTCGTGGCTTGTTGAAGATGGTCTCGCGTCGTCGCCGTCTCTTGGATTACCTCAAGAGCAAGGATCTGGACCGTTATCGCGCGCTGATCGACAAACTAGGCTTACGTAAGTAACTTCTTGTTTTTGTCAGCATTGCAATGAAGTAGGGTGTTGCCAAACGGGCAAGACTCTACTTTGAGTGGTTCAAGATGACCGGCTTCTAGGGATCGTGTCATTCCAATGCGTTTCTTTCTTAAGAGACGTACTGGAATGGCATCCCACTTGGGTTCATCAACCAATCACTCCAGTGATACCGCGGCGCTGTGGATCCGCGGTGTGTATGTTTGGAGAAAAAAAGATGTCAATGTTTCATAAAGTTGTAAAAACGTTTCAATGGGGCCAACACACCGTCACGATGGAAACTGGTGAGATTGCTCGCCAATCCAGTGGTGCTGTGCTGCTCAATATGGATGACACCGTGGTGCTTGCTACGGTTGTTGCAGCTAAAACAGCCAAACAGGGTCAAGACTTTTTTCCCTTAACGGTCGACTACATTGAGAAGACCTATTCCGCTGGCAAGATTCCAGGGGGATTCTTCCGCCGCGAGGGACGTCCTTCAGAAGGTGAGACTCTAATTTCACGTTTAATTGATCGCCCGATCCGCCCATTGTTCCCAGAGGGTTTCTATAACGAAGTTCAGGTGGTCGTGCATGTCATGTCGATTAATCCTGATGTACCAGCTGATATTCCAGCTTTGATTGCATCTTCTGCAGCCCTGGCGATTTCGGGCATTCCATTTAATGGCCCGATGGGTGCAGCACGCGTCGGTTACCGCGATGGTCAGTATTTACTCAATCCCAATCGTAGCGAGCAAGCGACGAGTGAACTTGATTTGATCGTAGCGGGTACTCAAGCAGCAGTATTGATGGTGGAGTCAGAGGCGCAACAGTTATCTGAATCTGTCATGCTGGGCGCCGTCGTATACGGTCACGAGCAGTCGCAGATCGCGATCAATGCGATCCAGGAACTGGTGCGTGATGCCGGTAAGCCCGAATGGGATTGGAAGCCAGCAGCAAAGAACGAAGCCTTGATTGCGAAGTTACAAAGCCTAGCAGAGGGCCCATTGCGCGATGCGTATCAAATTCGTCAAAAGCAAGCTCGTTCTACCAAGATTAAAGAAGTGGTTGCTCATGTCATGACCCAGTTAGCCGCCGACGGTGAAGTGGATGAAGTGGAAGTTGGCAATTTCTTATTCGAGATCGAGGCAAAGATTGTACGTAGCCAAATTCTGAATGGCGAGCCACGCATTGATGGCCGTGATACCCGAACTGTGCGCCCAATTGAAATCCGCAATGGCGTATTGCCTCGCACACACGGTTCTGCACTCTTTACTCGTGGCGAGACCCAGGCCCTAGTCGTTGCAACGCTTGGAACTGCGCGCGATGAGCAAATTATTGACGCCCTCGAGGGTGAGTACCGCGATCGCTTTATGTTCCACTACAACATGCCTCCATTTGCAACCGGTGAGACCGGTCGCGTTGGTACACCCAAGCGTCGTGAGATTGGTCACGGCCGTTTAGCAAAGCGTGCTTTGATACCAGTATTGCCAAGCATGGAAGAGTTTGCTTACAGCATTCGTTTGGTCTCTGAGATTACGGAGTCAAATGGGTCATCGTCGATGGCTTCGGTATGCGGTGGCTGCTTAGCTCTGATGGATGCCGGTGTTCCTGTGAAGGCTCATGTGGCTGGTGTTGCCATGGGCCTCATCTTGGACGGCAATCGCTTTGCAGTGTTAACCGATATCTTGGGTGATGAAGATCACCTGGGCGATATGGACTTTAAGGTAGCCGGTACCGCCAATGGGATTACTGCTTTGCAGATGGATATTAAAGTCCAGGGAATTACCAAAGAAATCATGCAGGTTGCTTTGGCACAAGCCCAAGAGGGCCGTTTGCATATTTTGAGCAAGATGCAAGAGGCGATGGGTGCGGTGCGCACGGAGTTGTCTGAGCACGCACCACGCATGGTGACCTTTAAGATCCATCCAGACAAGATCCGTGAAGTAATTGGCAAGGGCGGCGCAACGATTCAGGCGCTCACTAAAGAGACCGGCTGCAGCATTGATATCAAAGATGATGGTACGGTCACAATCTCCTCAACCAGCGCTGAAGGTATGGCTCTAGCTAAGGCCAAGATTGAGGGCATCACAGCCGAGGCCGAAGTTGGTAAGGTCTATGAGGGACCGGTGGTGAAGTTGCTTGAGTTTGGTGCTCTTGTGAACATCTTGCCTGGCAAAGACGGACTCTTGCATATCTCTGAGATTTCCACGGAGCGTGTCAAGGATGTTAAAGACTTCTTACAAGAGGGTCAGGTTGTCCGCGTGAAATTACTCGCAGCGGATGAGCGTGGCCGTTTACGTTTATCCATGAAAGCGTTGTTGACCCCTGATTCTGGATCAATGGATGCACAGGCAAGCGATAGTTCAAACGAGACTGTTTAAGTAGGAGCATTGGTATGCGTGTGATGGAGATTCGGGAGTATGGCGCTCCAGAGATGTTGGTCAAAGCTGAGCGTCCAGACCCTGCTGTGCCAAGCGCAGGGTCAGGTGAGGTCTTGATTCGAGTGAAGGCAGCCGGTATTAATCGTCCGGATGTCTTGCAACGAAAAGGGCATTACCCCGTTCCTTCAGGCGCATCGGATATCCCCGGCCTTGAAGTGGCTGGAGAAATTATTGGCGGCGATCTTGCGCATGCTGATAACACCCTCGGTTTGAAGGTCGGAGACAAAGTTTGTGCCTTAGTGCAAGGTGGCGGGTATGCGGATTTATGCACTGCCCCAATCGCTCAATGCCTGCCTTATCCGAAGGGCTTCACTGATATCGAGGCAGCGTCTCTACCAGAAACGTTCTTTACCGTGTGGAGCAATGTATTTCAGCGGGGACATCTGAGTAAAGGTGAGACTCTGCTGGTGCAAGGAGGCTCGAGTGGTATTGGGGTGACTGCGATTCTCATCGCAAAAGCGCTCGGCCACCGAGTTTTTGTCACTGCTGGAAGCGATGAAAAGTGTGCAGCGTGTTCGCAATTGGGTGCGGATCTGGCGATCAATTACAAAACCCACGATTTTGTGGAAGAAGTTAAGAAGGCTACCAATGGCAAAGGTGTGGATGTCATCTTAGACATGGTCACTGGTACCTACTTGCAACGCGAGATTGATTGCTTAGCCGATGATGGTCGTATTGTGATTATTGCGATCATGGGCGGCTCCAAGGCTGAGGTAAATACCGGACAGATACTGCGTCGCCGGTTGACGATTACGGGATCGACCTTGCGTCCTAGACCAGTCGCCTTTAAGCATCAAATTACCAAAGAGTTATATCAAACGGTTTGGCCCTTGCTGAACGCAGGTCAACTAAAGCCAGTGATTTATAAAACATTTTCCTTGGAGCAAGCTGCAGATGCGCATCGACTGATGGAATCCAGCGAGCATGTTGGAAAAATTGTTTTAACGGTGTAAGAGGCTTGGTATGCGCGCATTGACGGTCATCGGCAATTGGAAGATGAATGGCAGTGTTCGCAGTAATCGGGATTGGATGCAAACGGTCATTGCAGAAATGCAACAGGGCATGCCGGCTGGTCGGCGCTTTGGTGTCTGCGTGCCCTTTCCATATTTGCAAGAATGCAGCAGTTATTTAGGAAGTTCGCCACTCCAGTTGGGGGCGCAGGATGTGTCGGCACATGGATCTGGCCCATACACAGGTGAGGTGAGTGGGAGCATGTTACAGGAGATGGG
>JBEDHB010000038.1:0-10337 GCA_041174325.1 Pseudomonadota bacterium | reverse complement strand
GCCGGCATTAAAAGTGCCACGATCAAAGTGGATGGCGAATATGCCTACGGCCACCTTCGCTCTGAAACCGGTGTCCACCGCTTAGTTCGTAAATCACCATTTGACTCCTCGGGTGGTCGCCATACCTCCTTTGCCAGTATTTATGTCTACCCTGAGATTGATGACTCGATTGAAATTGACATCAATCCAGCCGATATTCGCACTGATACCTATCGCGCTTCCGGTGCTGGCGGCCAACACATTAATAAGACAGACTCTGCGGTTCGCCTCACCCATATTCCAACCGGCATTGTGGTGCAATGCCAAAATGATCGTAGTCAGCATCGCAACCGGGCTGAGGCAATGAGTATGCTCAAATCGCGCTTATACGAGCATGAGATGCGTAAACGCCGCGCCGAGCAAGATAAGTTAGAGGCTAGTAAAACAGATGTTGGCTGGGGGCATCAGATCCGCTCTTATGTACTGGACCAAAGTCGCATTAAAGATTTACGAACCAATGTTGAGATCTCCAATACCCAGAAAGTATTAGATGGTGATCTTGACGCATTCATTGAGGCTAGCCTAAAACAGGGCGTGTAAGATTCTGCTATGAGCAACCTAGACCAACAAGACCCATCCGTTCCCACGCATGATGAAAATCACATCATTTCCGAGCGGCGTGAGAAATTAGCAAAACTTCGACAAGCAGGCGTTGCGTACCCTAATGATTTTGTACCAACCCACTTAGCAGCTGATCTGCATCAGCATTACGACTCATTCAATAAAGAGGAATTAGCCAGTAAACGCATTCATGTAAAAGTTGCTGGTCGAATGGTTCTAAAGCGAGTCATGGGTAAAGCCAGCTTCGCGACCATTCAAGACCGTAGTGGTCAAATTCAGTTTTACATCAGCGATGATGCGACTGGAAGTGAGATCCATGCGGCATTTAAACATTGGGATCTCGGCGATATCATAGCGGCTGAAGGGTATTTATTTAAAACCAATAAGGGTGAGTTATCGATTGAGTGTGCGAGCCTGAGACTCTTGAGTAAGTCCTTGCGCCCACTGCCTGATAAATTTCATGGGCTTGCAGACCAAGAACTGAAGTATCGGCAACGTTATGTGGACCTCATTGTGAATCCGGATAGCCGAAACACTTTCTTAGCGCGCAGTAAAGTAATAACTTCACTACGCCGCCACATGACTGATGCTCAGTTCATGGAAGTCGAAACGCCCATGCTCCATCCGATTCCAGGGGGAGCCGCAGCCAAACCATTTATTACCCACCATAATGCGCTTGATATGCAAATGTTTTTGCGCATTGCTCCAGAATTGTATTTAAAGCGCTTAATCGTAGGTGGCTTTGAGCGTGTGTTTGAGATTAATCGTAATTTCCGCAATGAAGGTGTAAGCCCCCGACATAACCCAGAGTTCACCATGATGGAATTCTATGCCGCTTATACCGACTATCGGTGGCTGATGGATTTCACAGAAAACTTAATTCGAAGTGCGGCCATCGATGCTCAGGGAACGGCAACCCTGACCCATCAGGGACGCCCACTGGATCTTGCCAAACCCTTTGATCGCTTGACCATTACCGACGCTATTCTGAAATACAGTCCCCTTTCAAAGAAATCCTATACCGCCATTCAGCTAGAGGATCCTGAATTTATTCGTGGCGAGCTTAAGAAAGGTGGCGAAGATCTTAATGCTCCGCCTCTAAAAAATGCTGGCTTAGGTGCCTTGCAGCTTGCCTTATTTGAACTGGTAGCCGAGGAGCATCTTTGGGATCCTACGTACATTATTGATTACCCCATCGAAGTGAGCCCCTTGGCGCGCGAGTCCGATACCCGCAAAGGAGTAACCGAGCGTTTTGAGCTTTTCATTACAGGTCGCGAAATTGCAAATGGCTTTTCGGAACTAAATGACGCTGAGGATCAGGCCGAGCGCTTTCGAAAACAAGTAGCTCAAAAGGATGCTGGCGACGAAGAAGCCATGTATTTTGACCACGACTTCATTCGGGCACTTGAGTATGGCATGCCCCCCACCGGAGGCTGCGGTATTGGTATCGATCGATTGGTGATGTTGCTCACCGACGTACCAAATATTCGTGATGTGATCTTATTTCCGCATTTACGTCGCGAAGACGAATAAAGTTACTGCCCTTTCAAGCGGGTACTTTTGGCAACCCGCTCGTAGAAGCCGTCTGGCTTATTTTTGATCCACTCAATAAAGCGTTGCATCTGCGGATGTTGGCGAATAGTGTCTGCTGAGTTGAATCGCCTTGCCAACTCTGTCTCCGTAAATAAGGCATGAATCTGACGATGGCAAATCCGATGCAGATACTGAGTTTCCTTGCCACCTTTAGAGCGTGGAACGAGATGATGTGCATCCATTTGCGTGGGTGGAATTTGGCGTTCACAAATCGGGCAAATGATTGAAGCTGGTGTTGGGGCCTCTGCCTCCAATGAAGTGATTTGTTTCTGACGAATTCGGCCTAACATCAATCGGTATTAATGATTTTCTTTGGCGTGATTAATCGAGTACTTAGGGATTTCAATCACCAAATCTGTTTTGGCCACAATGGCTTGGCACGATAGACGAGATTGCGGGGACAGACCCCAGGCACGATCGAGCATATCCTCTTCATTTTCATCAGGCTCATTGAGACTCGCAAAACCTTCGCGCACAATCACATGACAAGTGGTGCAGGCGCAGACCATGTCGCATGCATGCTCAATTTCAATATCATTTGCGAGTAAGGTCTCGCAAATACTAGTTCCTGGCTCAGCATCAATCACTGCGCCATCAGGGCAGTATTCAGAGTGTGGCAACACAACGATTTGGGTCATTACATCAATCTCAAGAGTTAAATTTCAGCAACATTTTTACCAGTTAGTGCACGCTGAATGCTGGCGTTCATTCGTTTTTCAGCAAACGAATCCGTAGTCTTCGCAGCTTTTTCAATCGCTTTATGTAACACATCACTATTCATTTCCGATTCTAAAAGCGTTTGCAACTGAGCCATCTCTTTACGAATCAAGGCGCGCTCTACATCCGTTAGCAAATCGCCGTCTTCCTGAAGTGCGGCACTCACAGCTTCTAATAGGCGCCTTGCCTCGACCTGCTCTTCGCGTAATGCGCGAGCCCGCATATCATCCCCAGCTGCCTGAAACCCATCTTGCAACATACGCGCAATCTCGGAATCGCTGAGCCCATACGATGGCTTGATTTCAATCGATGCTTGAACACCAGAACTTTGCTCGATCGCATGAACCGATAGCAGCCCATCCGCATCGACCTGAAACGTAACTCGAATACGCGCGGCACCAGCAACCATGGGAGGAATACCCTTGAGCTCAAAACGCCCCAAGGATCGACAGGCATCCACCACTTCGCGCTCACCCTGAACAATATGTAACGATAGTCCGGTTTGACCATCTTTAAAGGTCGTGAAATCTTGTGCCCTAGCGACTGGAATTGGCGTGTTGCGAGGAATGATTTTTTCTACGAGCCCACCCATGGTTTCTAATCCAAGGGAGAGCGGGATCACATCAAGCAATAACCACTCATTATTCTTGCTTTGATTACCCGCTAGAAGATCAGCCTGCATCGCTGCGCCAAGCGCAACCACCTGATCAGGGTCAAGATTATTTAAAGGCTGGGTCTTAAAAAATGTCCCAACGGCTGCTTGCACCTGTGGCATCCGAGTGGCGCCTCCAACCATGACCACGCCTTTCACCTCAGCAACTTGCAGTTGAGCATCACGTAGTGCCTTGCGAACTGAAACCATGGTCTTATCCACCAAGGGCTTCGTCAGCGCTTCAAATTGATCCCGTGTCAGTACCAAAGAGATGGATTGTCCGCTCATGAGAGTGAGTTGGATGGAGGTCTCGGTCGCTTCGCTAAGCTCTTCTTTGGCGCGCTTGGCGGCACTCAGTAGCCCCCGCTGATCCTCAGGTTGAAGATTTGCAAGCTTAGTCTCTTGAATGATCCATGCATACACCGATCGATCAAAATCATCACCGCCCAAAGCAGAATCCCCACCGGTTGATAAAACTTCAAATACGCCCTTACTCATTCGCAGAATCGAGATATCAAAGGTTCCACCACCTAGATCATAGACAGCATAAATACCTTCCGAGGCGTTATCCAGACCATACGCAATTGCAGCAGCGGTGGGTTCGTTTAATAACCGCAGTACATGAAGTCCCGCAAGTTTGGCAGCATCTTTCGTAGCCTGACGCTGGGCATCATCAAAGTAAGCAGGTACAGTGATGACTGCGCCGACGATTTCGTCTTGCACGGAGTCCTCGGCCAGCTGGCGTAATCGCGCCAAGATCTCTGCGCTCACCTCCACCGGACTTTTATGACCCGCGACCGTTTGCAACTTGACCATGCCAGGCTCATCGATCAATGTGTAAGGGAAATCTTGAGTCGCAAAATCGTTTAAACCACGCCCCATGAAACGCTTTACCGAGACAATCGTATTTTTTGGATCCTCGATCACGTGAGCCAAAGCTTCAAATCCGCCCTGAGTTCTACCATCTGGTAGATACCGAATCACCGAAGGAAATAGAGGCTGACCGGCGTTATCCGTTAAAACCTTGGGTAAGGCATCACGAACTACGGCAACCAAGGAGTTGGTCGTTCCCAGATCAATCCCAATAGCCACCTTGCGCTCATGGGGTGCTAATGCCATTCCAGGTTCGGCGATTTGTAATAAGGCCATATTAGTTTGTCTTAGACCAGTTGGGCGATTGCATCATCGAGCTCGGTGGCAAATTTATTAATAAAGAGTAGACCACGAAGAATATCCACCGCCTGGGTATACGCCGACTGCTCGAACGCATCGGTAAGCTCTTGCAATGAAACATGACGAGTCTTCTCAACCTCTTCAGCAAGAGCCTCCAAGGCTTCCAAATCGTCGGCACAGTCTTCCAAGGCTTCACGCCACTCCATTTGTTTCATCAAGAACTGAACCGGCATCGCAGTATTGGTTTCTAGATTTGCCTCAACCCCCTGAAGCTGGCATAGGTACAGGCCGCGAGCAATGGGGTCTTTCAGGGTTCGATAAGCGCCATTGGCATAGGTCGCCATTTGCATTGCCAAACGTTGCTCGGTGTCGGATCCCGCAGTATGGCGATCCGGGTGGACTTCTTTCTGAATGGCTAAATACGCTTGATCCAATACCGACGTATCAAGTATGAAACGGGGGGTAAGGCCAAAAAAAGTGAAGTAGTTGTCAGACGCGGAAAGATTCGCCACAACCACACTCATCTTTCACATTGGGATTCTGAAACTTAAATCCTTCATTTAAGCCCTCGCGAACAAAATCAAGCTCGGTGCCGTCGATATAGGTCAAGCTCTTTGGATCAACAAAAATCTTGATGCCATGGGATTCAAATACTTGGTCTTCTGGTGCCGCTTCATCAACATACTCCAATTGATAGGCAAGACCTGAGCATCCAGTGGTGCGCACACCCAAGCGCAAACCACAACCCTTACCGCGCTTTTGCAAACTGCGGTTAACGTGGCTGGCAGCTTTTTCAGTGAGGGTGATAGACATCGTGATCCTTATTTGACAAGATGCTTATCTTTGTAATCTTTCACTGCCGCTTTAATGGCATCCTCCGCCAAGATCGAACAATGAATTTTCACTGGTGGCAATGACAGCTCTTGAGCAATTTGAGAGTTTTTAATCTCCAAAGCTTGATCCAGAGTTTTGCCTTTCACCCATTCGGTGACCAATGAGGATGATGCAATCGCAGAACCGCAACCATAGGTCTTGAATTTCGCATCTTCAATGACCCCATGATCATTTACACGAATTTGCAATTTCATCACATCGCCACAGGCGGGGGCGCCAACCATGCCCGTACCAACCTGCTCATCGCCTTTTGCGAATGAACCAACATTCCGGGGGTTTTCATAATGATCGATTACTTTATCGCTATATGCCATTTCAATTTACCTCGTATAGAACAACAAACATGATTAATGAGCAGCCCATTGAATCGTATTAAGATCAATGCCGTCTTTGTACATTTCCCACAGGGGAGAAAGTTCACGCAATTTTGCAATCTTGTCTTTAACCAAAGCAATCGTGAAGTCCACTTCTTCTTCGGTGGTAAAGCGACCAATCGTAAAACGAATCGAGCTGTGAGCAAGCTCATCATTGCGACCCAAAGCACGTAATACATAAGAAGGCTCTAAAGACGCTGAGGTACAAGCTGATCCCGAAGAGATGGCAATATCCTTTAGCGCCATCAACATGGACTCACCTTCGACATAGTTAAAGCTGATATTAAGGTTGTGGGCAACGCGTTGGTCCATATCACCATTGACATAAACCTCTTCAATATCTTTTAGGCCCGCTAACAAACGGTCACGCAGTTTGCGAATGCGCGTAGCTTCCTCTGCCATCTCGATCCGAGCAATCCGGAACGCCTCACCCATACCAACAATTTGGTGAACAGGTAACGTTCCTGAACGCATTCCGCGCTCATGACCACCGCCATGAATTTGCGCCTCGATCCGCACGCGGGGCTTACGTCGCACAAATAGTGCACCAATCCCTTTCGGACCATAGGTCTTGTGAGCCGAGAAACTCATGAGATCCACTTTGATCTTCTCTAAATCAATCTCAACCTTGCCAGTCGCTTGGGCAGCATCCACATGAAAAATAACACCGCGCGAACGACATAATTCGCCGATCCGTGGAATATCTTGAATCACTCCAATTTCGTTATTGACGAACATCACCGATGCCAAGATGGTGTCAGGACGAATAGCGGCTTCAAACTGAGCAAAATCAATCAGGCCGTTTTCCATCACATCGAGGTAAGTGACATCATATCCTTCACGCTCGAGCTCGCGGCAGGTATCGAGCGTCGCCTTATGCTCGGTCTTCACCGTAATGATGTGCTTACCCTTCTCTTTGTAGAAATGGGCCGCGCCCTTGAGTGCCAAGTTAATACTCTCGGTCGCACCACTCGTCCATACGATTTCACGGGGATCGGCATGAACCAATTTGGCAACCTCAACCCGCGCTTCCTCGACGGCTTCCTCAGCCGCCCATCCAAATGCATGGCTGCGTGAGGCCGCATTACCAAATTGCTCCCGCAGATAAGGGAGCATTTTGTCAACCACGCGCTGATCAATCGGCGTCGTTGCCGAGTAATCCATATAGACTGGGAAATGCTTGGGACTATATATAGAAACGGGCTGCAATGCTGCCTTCAGTGGAGCGTTCATTCTTAACCTTGTCTAGCTAAATTAAATACTGAGTTAATGAGGGGTCGCTTAGGAGCCTCTTCTTTTTTCACAACTGCAGCAACCGCTGGTTTTTTTATTTTTGCAGGCTCAACGCGAACTTTTTTCTCACGCATATCTGCAATTACGACCCCACGGCCCTCCTGCTGTTTCACTAAATCGCGCAAGGTGACGGAGTCTAAATACTCAACCATCTTGGCATTCAAATTAGTCCATAAGTCATGGGTCATACAGCGACTGTGAGTATCTTCCTCGCTATGGCAATTTCCCTTCCCGCCACACTGGGTAGCGTCTAGGGGCTCGTCAACGGCCACAATAATGTCAGCCACACTAACTTCCTCGGCCTTGCGGGCTAAGGTATAGCCACCGCCTGGTCCGCGAGTGCTCTCAACAATGTTGAAGCGGCGCAGTTTTCCAAAAAGTTGCTCTAAGTACGAGAGAGAAATCTTCTGGCGCTGGCTAATACCAGCGAGGGTTACGGGACCATGCGCCTCGCGCAGGGCCAAATCAATCATTGCGGTTACTGCAAAACGACCTTTAGTAGTAAGTCTCATAAATCACCTTGGTTGTGGGTTGATATGGACAGCCATTGCCAGAGGGGTAATACCTGACAATTCAACTCAAGTATAACATATTCCCGAGTATTTTTATCAAGAATAAGCCATAGGGGTAATGTGGGGATAAGAAACGATAACCGCTTGATTTATATAGAATCTTTTGCAAGCGCACCGAATGCCAACTCTTTGATTTTAGCAATCTGGTCCCGGGTCGCGGCGGCCTTCTCAAATTCAAGATTTTTGGCCTCAGCCATCATTTGCTTTTCGAGGCGACTGATTTCACTTGCCAACTCACGCTCACTCATCATCTCGTACTGCGCCTTACGCTGAGCAATTTGCAACTCCACCCGCTTTTCCTGAACATCATAGACGCCATCAATGATGTCTTTAATGCGTTTTTTCACGCCTTTGGGCTCAATACCATGCTTCAAATTAAACGCAATTTGCTTATTTCTGCGGCGCTCGGTTTCTCCCATCGCTTTTTTCATGGAGTCGGTGATCTTATCGGCATACAAAATCGCTTTGCCATGAACATTGCGAGCTGCCCGTCCAATGGTCTGAATCAAACTGCGCTCGGCTCGTAAAAATCCCTCTTTATCCGCATCCAAAATGGCGACCAGGGATACCTCGGGAATATCAAGGCCCTCGCGCAGCAAATTGATTCCAACTAAAACATCAAATACCCCCAAACGTAGATCACGAATAATTTCCACACGTTCCACCGTATCAATATCGGAGTGAACATAACGGACTTTGACGCCGTTATCAGCCAAATACTCTGTCAATTGCTCAGCCATGCGCTTGGTAAGAACCGTGACTAATACGCGCTCACCCGCTTTGACGCGCTCATGGATTTGGGTCAACAAATCATCCACCTGAGAACTAGCGGGAAGAACCTCAATCGCAGGATCCACTAATCCCGTGGGTCGAACAACTTGCTCAACCACCTGACCCGTTTTTTTATTTTCATAATCAGCTGGGGTTGCCGACACAAAAATCGCTTGGCGCATCTTGGTCTCAAACTCCGGAAATTTCAGAGGCCGGTTATCCATCGCCGATGGTAAGCGAAAGCCGTACTCCACCAAGGTATGTTTGCGAGAGCGGTCGCCGTTATACATCCCATTCAACTGCCCAATCAAGACATGGCTCTCATCTAAGAACATTAGCGCGTCATCGGGAAGATAATCGACTAAGGTCGGTGGCGCTTCACCCGGTTTTGCGCCAGATAAATGCCGCGAATAGTTTTCGATGCCTTTGCAAAAGCCGAGCTCAGAGAGCATCTCAAGATCAAATCGGGTACGCTGCTCTAAGCGCTGTGCCTCAACTAACTTATTCCCTTTAACAAACTCATCTAAACGTTCACGTAACTCGGCCTTGATGGTTTCAATGGCCCTTAAAACAGTCTCCCGCGGGGTCACATAATGCGAACTTGGATAAACCGTGAAACGGGGTAATTTCTGCTTGATCTTTCCTGTTAAAGGATCAAAGAAATGGAGTGATTCGACCTGATCATCAAATAGCTCCACACGGATAGCCAGCTCATTGTGCTCAGCCGGAAAAATATCGATCGTATCACCGCGTACCCGAAAAATGCCTCGCTGAAAATCCAGTTCATTGCGCTCATACTGCATGGAAATCAGTCGAGTCACGATATCCCCTTGACTTAATTTATCACCAGGCCTTAAGGTCAACACCATGCTGTGGTAATCCCCAGGATTACCGATGCCATAAATAGCCGATACAGTTGCTACGATGACGACATCCCGACGCTCTAACAAACTTTTTGTCGCAGATAAACGCATCTGCTCAATATGCTCATTGATCGACGAATCTTTTTCAATGAACAAATCCCGCTGGGGAACATAAGCTTCGGGTTGATAGTAATCGTAATAACTCACAAAATATTCGACGGCATTTCGGGGAAAAAACTCCCGAAACTCAGAGTACAGCTGCGCTGCTAGTGTTTTATTGGGAGCAAAAATAATTGCTGGACGACCCATTCTCGCAATGACATTGGCCATGGTGAACGTTTTGCCCGAACCCGTAACTCCCAATAGAGTTTGGAATAGCAAACCGTCTTCTAGTCCTTCGCATAACTGATCAATCGCAGCTGGTTGATCACCGGCCGGAGGAAATGGTTGATAAAGTTGATATGGTGAGTTTGGAAAACGAACAAACTTAGATTCATCGAAGGTCGCGGCCTCCTCAGTCTTTAGAAGAACCTCCTCTGCGACTCCAGCCGGGTCGGCAAAAACCACTGTTTCTGGATTCTTTTTTTTGCTGGTCGATTTTGGGGTGAGCTTTGGCATCTCGGCTATCATTTACGGCTAAGGATGAATCACCTAGCAATTTACAAATAATCTTCAATTTTGCCGTTTTTATTCCATTTATACCAACCGCTTCTAAGAGCCTGATTTACAACAACTAATCGATATTTCTAACATGAACCTGTTTTCCACTGTCCAGCTTGCCCCCAAAGATCCAATTTTTGGCCTGACCGAGGCTTACAACGCTGACCAAAGACCA
>JBEDHB010000037.1:0-10546 GCA_041174325.1 Pseudomonadota bacterium | reverse complement strand
ATCTCAAAGCGATCCCTAAAACGCACGACATCGTCATGACTCATTTTCTTAGCTTGGTGAGCAATGTTCATGCCCTCACCCGAGCCGCCCATGCCATAACCTTTAATCGTCTTCGCCAGAATTACTGTGGGTTGACCCCGATGGCTCACCGCCGATTGAAATGCTGCATAGACTTTATGGGGATCATGGCCGCCTCGGTTGAGGTTCCAAATATCCTCATCACTCCAATCAGCCACTAAAGCTTTAAGTTCTGGAGTGTTGAATACCTTCTCGCGGACGTAGGCGCCATTTTTGGATTTCAAGGTTTGGTACTCGCCGTCCACAATCTCACCTAAGCGTTGCATCAAGATGCCATTCTTATCGCGGGCAAAGAGTGCATCCCAATGACCACCCCAAACGACTTTGATCACATTCCAGCCAGAGCCGCGGAACTCGCTCTCAAGCTCCTGAATAATCTTGCCATTACCACGGACAGGCCCATCTAAGCGTTGCAGATTGCAGTTCACCACAAAAATGAGGTTGTCGAGTTTCTCGCGCCCTGCCATACCAATGGCACCCAGGGACTCAGGCTCATCGGTTTCACCATCGCCCAAGAAGGCCCATACTTTGCGACCCTCGGTCTTGGCAAAACCACGATCCTCGAGATACCGCATAAAGCGTGCTTGGTAAATCGCCATGATGGGACCGAGGCCCATCGATACCGTGGGGAACTGCCAAAAGTCTGGCATCAGCCACGGATGGGGATAGCTTGAGACCCCCTTGCCGTCGACCTCTTGCCGGAAGTTATTAAGCTGCTCATCGCTTAAGCGACCCAACATATAGGCACGGGCATACACACCTGGTGCCGAGTGTCCTTGCACAAAGATTAAATCGCCGCCATGCTGTTCAGACGGTGCATGCCAGAAGTGGTTGTATCCAACATCGTATAAGGTGGCTGCGGATTGGAAGGAGGAGATATGCCCTCCCACATTGGTGTCCTTATTTGCACGCAACACCATCGCCATGGCATTCCAGCGCGTAAAGGATCGAATCCGATGCTCAATATTTTGATCCCCCGGAATTCGCGCTTGGATCTCCACCGGAATCGTATTGATATAAGGTGTCTCTGCATGAAAGGGTTGATCAACACCATTCACACGTGCATGCGCAATTTGTTGATCGATGAGGTACGCGGCACGGTCTGTGCCCACATGCTTGATTACCCCATCGAGTGCTTCTAACCACTCTTTGGTTTCAATCGGGTCAGCGTCCTGCTGATTGATTCGACCTGCCACTTGCTCGGGTACAGCTGCCATGGTTTGCCTCCGCTTAATCTGTTTAGAAGGATTATGTCCCTCTATGGCTAATATTCTAAGAATAGGTGGCGTTTGTGACAATTTATTTTCCACATTCCGATAATCTTTATCACTATATGGAATTATGTTGCGGTGCAAAGCCCTTTATATTAAGAACTTCCACCAACTAGAAAGACCCTTGGATTGGCTATCGGGAACTCCTTGCAAGTAAAGCTCTACGAAGCGTTCAAACGCATGCCGTCGATTCGTCGCTTTATTG
Source organism: Pseudomonadota bacterium (assembly GCA_041174325.1). Lineage (GTDB taxonomy): Bacteria > Pseudomonadota > Gammaproteobacteria > Burkholderiales > Burkholderiaceae > Polynucleobacter. The sequence goes on along the minus strand of JBEDHB010000037.1, from coordinate 8,992 downwards.
GATCGCGCCTGGTCTACACGCCGCTGATGGCGATCGTGATCTTTCTGGTGGTGATGGCGATCATCTTAGGAACACTGCAAGTTCAAGAGCGACAACAACAAGAGGGCTCGCTCTTTCGTGAACTGAGTTTGGTGAAGCAACGGATTCAGTTGCGCTTTGTCAATAACAGTGAAGCCTTGCAATCCTTTAGCCGCGATCTCGCACAAACTCAAAACGATCGCGTGGCGCGTGACAAGGTCTTAGCTCAGATCGAATCCTTTGTTTTAGGCAATCCCGAGATATTGCAACTCATTTGGTTAAACGATAACGAGTGGCGCCAATGGATGGTGCCCCCTCCTGCTCGCAATCATGAATGGTTCGATGTTGTCCCTCAAGCAGCCGATATCGATCGGGAGCTAAAGAAAGCATTGTTCTTGAGTCGCGAAACCAATCGACCCGCTTATAGCCAAGTGATTAGCCTTACCGTTCGCAAAGACGACCCGATGATGAGCGAGCGTCAATCGGTTTTTTGGGAGGTTATTTCGATCTTCAAAGATGGGGAAGCCACGGGCGCACTAGCCGTGATGTACTCGAGTCAAGGGATCTTGCAATACATTATTCCGCCCGAGCTAAAGAGCCAGCATCGCTACTCATTAATTGGTAAAGATAATCGGGTACTCGCCATCTCATCAGATCGCGATACGCCCACGCGCTCACTGAGTAATGAAACAAGTCTCGATTTTGGAGCGCTTGGTCCCAACATTATGTTGCGTGTGGATACCTATCCGCCGCCAACCGACCTTACCTTTCGGATGCTGCTGGGGGTGGTCATTGGCTTATCCGCCTTTGTGGTTTGGAGCTTATGGTCGGTGCTAAAACAAATGCAGGTTCGTCAGCTCACCGAAGCGAACTTGCGGACCGAGAGTAGCTTTCGTAAGGTACTTGAGGACTCCATGCCGGTTGGGATTCGTGCGCATGATATGGAAAGACGCATCACCTATGTAAATCGCTCATTCTCAGAAATGACGGGCTGGGCCCAAGAGGAGTTACTGGGATTAAAGCCACCCTTCCCATTCTGGCCAGCGGAGCTACACGAGGAGTTGATGCAAAAGATGACAGGCGCATTGGAGGGCAATGCCAAGAGCGGTATTGAGGGAACCATTCAGCGTAAGGATGGAACCCGTATTGCAACACGAACCTTTATTGCCCCATTAATTAATGACAAGGGCCAACAAACCGGTTGGGTGACATCGGTAATTGATATCTCCGAACCGAAGAAGATCCGGGAAGAGTTAACTGCAACCCAGGAGCGCTTTGTGACGGTGCTCGAGGGTTTAGATGCGGCGGTATCGGTGGTCTCAATCGAAACCGGCGAACTCCTTTTTGCCAATCGCTATTACCGCGAGCGTTTTGGGGATACTGCCAAGGGACATATTGATCTGGCTGGTCATGAAATGGATCCATCCTCCATCTTTCATTTTGAGGGCGATAACGTCGATGCCTTAGCGGGCTTGCCCGCGTCTGCCTTGAAGCAATCCAATGAGATTGAATCTGAGGAGATTCAGTTGCGTGGCGATACATCGCATTGGTATGAGGTGCGACGCCGTTATATTTCATGGGTGGATGGTCACTTAGCTCAACTACTCATTGCAACTGACATTACATTACGTAAAACTACCGAAGAGCTTGCAAGGCAACAAGAAGAGCGCATGCAATTTACTAGCCGTCTTACCACCATGGGTGAAATGGCATCCTCGCTCGCGCACGAGCTTAATCAACCGCTCTCGGCAATCTCAAACTATTGCATGGGCATTGCTAAGCGGCTCTCGAGCACCCAAAATCCGCTGTCCACTGAACTAGTGCCCGCACTCGAGAAAGCCAGTGACCAAGCCCACCGGGCAGGTACGATCATCTCGCGCATTCGCAGTTTTGTAAAACGCAGTGAGCCTCAAAGTAAGTTATGTAATATCGGTGACATCATCGCGGATGCAGTGGGGCTCGTGGAGCTTGAAGCCAATCGTCATCGTCTTAAGATTGTTTCCGAGATAGCCCCTGATATTCCACAGGTGGAGCTTGACCCCGTTCTGATTCAGCAAGTCTTGGTCAACCTTCTTAAAAACTCCTTAGATAGTCTGCGTGAGGTCTACCCCCTCTCTTCACGCTGGTCGGCCCCACCAGTGAAGATTAGCGCTGACCTAGAAACGAGCACCTTCCCCAGTATGCTTCGGATTCGGGTAACCGATGCTGGGGCCGGCATAGCCGAGTCGGTGATCAACCGCATGTTTGAGCCCTTCTTTAGTACCAAATCCGAAGGGATGGGCATGGGTCTTAATATATGTCGCTCCATCATCGAGTCCCACCATGGTAGGCTGTGGGCCAAGAATCACATGGATACGGAGCACACCCGCTTAGTCGGCTGCACCTTTACAATTCTGTTACCGTTGGAATCTAGTCAAATAACAAAGACATCAATAGGAAATAGCAATGAACATGAGCAATCCACCGAAAACAACCCAGGCTGAAGTCGTTTATGTGGTTGACGATGATGAGGCAGTGCGCGACTCCCTCACCTGGCTACTCGAGAGTAATGGCTATACCGTCCGTTGCCATGCCAGTGCGGAGCGCTTCTTGCAGTCCTTACAAAATACCGATAAGTCGACAATCTCTTGCTTAATATTGGATGTGCGGATGCCCGGTATGTCCGGTCTTGAGCTCCAAGAACGCCTCATCAGCGAGAACTTACCAATGCCCATCTCCTTTATTACTGGTCATGGGGATGTATCGATGGCAGTATCCACTATGAAGCGTGGCGCGGTGGACTTTATTGAAAAGCCTTTTAAAGAAAATGAGCTCTGTGCTCTAGTTGAGCGAATGCTGACCAAGGCCCGAGTTGATTTTGCACAGGCCGATCAGCGCAAGAACACCCAGAGTCTCTTAAGCAAACTCACCGGTCGTGAGCGCCAGGTTTTGGAGCGCATTGTGGCAGGTCGTCTGAATAAACAAATTGCGGATGATCTCAGTATCTCGATTAAGACCGTTGAAGCGCATCGCGCCAACATCATGGAGAAGCTAAACGTCAATACCGTTGCCGACCTTCTCCGTCTGGCACTCTCTTAACGTTGAGATTAAAACGCGATGCCAGCTCAACTCATTGACGGTAATCTCCTCTCAAAAAAACTTCGGGCTGAGATTGCCACCCGTTCGGCCATTTTGACCGCCAAGGGCGTGCGTCCAGGATTAGCGGTGATTGTGGTGGGGGACGACCCTGCCAGCCAAGTGTATGTCCGCAATAAGGTGAGGGCGTGTGAGGATGTGGGCTTTCATTCGGTGTTGGAGCGCTACCCTGCCGAGCTCGATGAGGCTCAACTTCTTGCCCGAATCGCGACCCTCAACGCGGATCCCAGTATTCATGGGATCTTGGTGCAATTACCTTTACCCAAACATATCGCTGCAGACCGCGTCTTAGAAGCCATCGCTTCCGAGAAAGATGTGGATGGCTTTCATGTAGCCAATGCTGGTGCTCTGATGGTCGGCGCCCCACTCTTTAAGCCCTGCACGCCTTATGGGTGCATGAAGATGCTTGAGAGTATTGAGTACCCATTGCGCGGTGCGCGAGCCGTTGTCATTGGGGCATCCAATATTGTGGGTAAGCCCATGGCAATGCTTTTACTTCAAGCAGGTGCCACGGTCACGATTTGCAACAGCAAGACGAAAGATCTAAGCGCTCATACTAAAGATGCCGATATATTGGTGGTTGCAACCGGTAAGCCCAAAATGATTACAGGCAATATGATTAAACCTGGTTCCGTAGTAATCGATGTAGGTATTAATCGCCTGCCTGATGGCAAACTCTGCGGTGATGTGGATTTTGATACCGCTAAGTATGTGGCGGGTTGGATTACCCCTGTACCAGGTGGCGTTGGCCCCATGACCATCACCATGCTCCTCATGAACACTCTTGAGGCGGTTGAGCGCAGCACCAAGCCAGTGAGTAAGCTTAGCTAGTTTTTGCTTTCTCTAAGTTTTGACTCAATTGTTTTGGTTTTCTAGCTGAAAGGGATTGATATTCAGCTATTTGCTGAGCGTTGATCACCTTAGCCTTTTTTAAGTCAGAAAAGGTTTTATTCATGTCTCGAATAATTTGACTTTGCTTTTTTAAGTTTTCCACTACGAAATCCTATTCATAAATTCCATATTTTACGGTGCTTAATGAATACAAAGTCATCTATGCTTGATAAAACCTTTTGAACAAAATTCCGTTAAGCTATCCCTATGAATGCTCCAATGAATCCCTCCTCCCTCGATTCCATAAATCCCCTTTTATCCTTTGGTCGCGGCATTGCGCAGTACGATGCCGTGCGTCCTGAGCAAATTGCTCCAGCCATTGAGCACTTGCTAGGTGTTTGCGAGACCGCGGTCGCTAAGGCGGTGGATGCTAAAACGCCAGCAACCTGGCTGGATTTAGTAGAACCCCTTGAAGATGCTACTGAGCAATTAGGTCGCTCGTGGGGCGTGGTATCGCACCTCAATGCGGTGGCTGATACTCCAGAACTTCGTGCAGCCTATGGTGCGATGTTGCCTAAGGTTACTGCCTTCTTTGCCAGTCTTGGGCAAAACCTAGCCCTCTACCAGCGCTATAAAGAGTTGAGGAATAGCCCGGTATTTGAAGCACTCAGCGTTGATCAAAAGAAGGTCATTGAGAACTCCTTGCGTGACTTTCGTTTAGGAGGTGCTGAGCTACCCGATGCGGATAAGCCACGCTTTGCCCAGATTCAGGATGAGCAAGCTATTTTGGCTAAAGCGTTTTCTGACCATGTACTGGATGCTACCGATGCCTTTGTGCATGTGGTGACTTCGATCGATGATTTAGCTGGATTGCCTGAGGATGTGATTGCGGCAGCAGCGGATACTGCCAAACAAAAGGGTCTAGAGGGTTGGGCCTTTACCCTGCATTTTCCATCCTATTACCCGGTGCAACAGTATGCTGAGAATCGCTCACTGCGGCGCCTCATGTATGAGGCATACGTAACCCGTGCCTCCGAGTTAGCAACCCAGTATGGTCGCGGTCAACTGGAGTGGGATAACACCCAAAACATGATTGATCAATTACGACTGCGTGATGAAGAAGCTCGGATGCTTGGTTTTGCGAACTATGCAGCGCTGAGCTTAGCTCCGAAGATGGCGCAGGATGTGGCTGAGGTTGATTCCTTCTTGAGTGACTTTGCCCAGCGAGCGAAGCCATTTGCACAGAAAGACTGGTTAGAGCTACAAGAGTTTGGATGCCAGTCGCTGGGTCTTCAAGGTATTGAGCCATGGGATATGGCGTTTGTATCTGAGAAGCTGAAGCATAACCGGTATGCGTTCTCTGAGAATGAGCTCAAACAGTACTTTCCTCTGCCAAAGGTTTTGGAGGGATTGTTTAAGGTGATCCAGACCCTGTTCTCCGTTAGTATTCGTCCTGCCTCGCTACCAAGCTGGCATCCCAGCGTTCAGTCGTTTGAGATCCAAAACGTTCAGCATCAAACCATTGCTTACTTTTATCTAGACCCCTATGCGCGTCCAGGTAAACGGGGTGGCGCATGGATGGATGATGCGCGCGGCCGTCGGGTCTTTAGTAATGGCGAGGTGCAAGCGCCGGTTGCGTATCTGGTCTGTAATTTTGCCGCGCCCGTTGAGGTTAATGGGCAGATCAAACAGCCCACCATTACCCATGATGATGTGATTACCCTCTTTCATGAGAGCGGTCATGGCCTGCACCACCTCCTCACGCAAGTGAACGCGCTTGGTGTCTCTGGAATTAACGGGGTTGAATGGGATGCTGTTGAATTACCCAGCCAGTTTATGGAAAACTTCTGCTGGGAGTGGGAAGTGCTGCAAGGCATGACCGCTCATATTGATACCGGCGAGCCATTACCCCGATCTTTATTTGACAAAATGCTCGCTGCCAAGAACTTTCAAAACGGCTTAACGACCATGCGTCAGCTGGTGTTTTCCTTAACCGATTGGCGTTTGCATTCGCGCTTTGATGCGAACTCCGCACAAGGACAGGCCGTCTTAGACCTTGCCCGATCGATCAATAATGAGTACCACGTGATCCCACAAGCATCAATCTCGCGCTGGCCCAATACCTTTAGCCATATTTTTGCTGGTGGTTATGCGGCTGGTTACTACAGCTATAAGTGGGCCGAAGTTTTATCGGCCGATGTCTATGCGGCATTTGAGGAAGCGGCCAAGATCAAGGGCACGGTCTTAGATCCTGAGACCGGCATTCGCTATCGCCAAGAGATCTTAGAGGTGGGTGGTAGTCGCCCTGCTGCCGAGTCATTTGCTGCATTTCGGGGGCGTCCTCCACAAATTGATGCGCTATTGCGGCATGGCGGCTTAGTCACCGCGCATTAATTATTTAGCAATCTCCACAATCACTGGGGCATGATCCGAGGGCTGCTCCCAGCCCCTGGGGATTTTATCAATCGTACTGGCCAGGCATTTTTCTTTAAGAGCGTTGCTAAGCAGTATGTGATCGATGCGCAGACCCGCGTTACGACGAAATGCCATCATGCGATAGTCCCACCAGCTATACGATTTTGGGGCTTGCTCAAATAATCGGAAAGAATCACATAACCCCAACTGAATCAGTCTCTGAAATTGCTCGCGCTCTTGTGGAGAAACGAGGTTTTGACCTTCCCATACCTTTGGGTCATGCACGTCCTGATCCTCGGGGGCAATATTAAAGTCGCCGAGCAGAGCTAAGCGGGGATGAATTTCGAGCGTATCGCGTAACCATGTTTGCAGAGCCTGTAACCAAGCTAGCTTGTACTGAAATTTATCGCTCGCTGGGTCTTGCCCGTTAGGCATATAGGCACTAATGATGCGTATGGGTTGCGTTTCTTTAAATGCAATCGTGGCTGCAATAATCCGTTGTTGTTCGTCTGGGAAGTTTGGGATGTTCTTAGTGACCTTCAAAAAGGTGGTTTGTGGATCTGAACTGATCCCGCTTAGCGCAGCCTTACGCACCACAATCGCTACCCCGTTGTAGGTTTTTTGACCATTAGTGAGGCTCAGATAGCCCGCTTGCTCGAACTCTTGATGGGGATATTTATCGTCCGTAAGCTTGAGTTCTTGAAGGCATAAAGCGTCGATTGGAGTTTGGGTTTTTTCCTGACTCTCCAGCCACTGAAGCACATGCGGTAGACGAACCTTAATTGAATTAACGTTCCAAGCAGCTAAGCGAATACTCGAATGGGTAGGCATCACTGGATTGTAAAGGCCAGCGATGTCTCCTTAGACTTCGATCTGTAACTCTTGTAGTTTACGAGTAATGGTATTGCGCCCAATTCCCAAGCGGGTTGCAGCCTCCACTTTGCGACCGCGCGTGACCTCCAGCGCTGCACTCAAGACCGAACGCTCAAACTTTGATAATAAGGCATCAAATACATCGTCTTGGTTCTCTTGGAGCATCTTCACCGCCAACCGATGCAAAGTGCTCTCCCAGTCGCCACTGCGCTGACCAATGCCCGAATCTAGACTCGGTATTGAGGCGGTTACAGAGGAGCCTGCGCTCGTTGCTGGTGGATTAGCCGATAGAAGCAAATCCTCGGGGAGATCATGAACCCCAACAATGGTTGAGGGCGACATGACGGTCATCCAATGGCAGAGGTTCTCGAGTTGACGCACGTTTCCAGGAAAAGGCATTTGACTGATGGCTTTAATTGCCTCATCCGATAAGCGCTTGGCCTCCACTCCCAAGGACTTTGCACTCGAGATCATAAAGTGACGTGCAAGCGCAGGAATGTCCTCCGAGCGCTCACGCAGTGCCGGCAACCGAATCCGAATCACGTTTAAACGATGCAACAGATCTTCCCGAAATAATCCTTGCGCAACCCGTGCCTCCAAGTTCTGATGGGTCGCTGCAATAATGCGCACGTTCGCCCGAATTGGATCATGACCACCCACTCGGTAGTAGTGCCCATCGGATAGCACCCTCAAAAGACGGGTTTGCAAATCAAATGGCATATCACCAATTTCATCTAAGAAAAGTGTGCCGCCCTCAGCCTGCTCAAAGCGTCCGCGACGCAGCGCTTGTGCACCAGTAAAGGCTCCTCGTTCATGACCAAATAATTCAGACTCGAGCAGGTCTTTGGGAATGGCGGCGGTGTTCAAAGCAATAAATGGTCCTTTAGCACGAGGGCTGTGTTTATGCAGCGCATGGGCAACGAGCTCTTTACCTGTTCCAGATTCACCGGTAATCAAAACGGTGACTTGGGATTGCGATAAACGTCCGATGGCTCGAAAGACCTCTTGCATTGCAGGTGCTTGACCAATAATCTCTGGGGCCTCCTTAAGCCATGCATTGGATTCTTTATTGGGGCCAGGCGAGCGCTTGCCTTCGCTCACTGCACGATGAATCAGCTCAACCGCCTTATCAATATCAAACGGCTTGGTGAGATACTCAAACGCCCCACTCTGAAACGATGAAACCGCTGACTCCAGATCGGAGTAGGCGGTCATGATGATGACCGGCAAATTTGGGTGACTCGCTTTGACATGCTGCAACAGATCAATTCCATTACCACGTGGCATACGGATATCGGAGATTAATACCTCAGGGGATTCTTTTTCTAGGGCATTGAGCACATCATTGGGATTACTAAAGCTTCGATGCGGTATCTTTTCGCGACTCAGCGCCTTCTCAAGGACCCAGCGAATGGATTGATCGTCATCAACGATCCAGATTGGTTTGTTCATGCCGCTATCTCCTGCTTCCGATAAGGAATTTGAATATGAAAATCTGTATAGCCTGGACGACTTTCGCAGGCAATAAAACCTTGATGCTGTTGTACAAAGGTTTGGGCGAGGGTTAAGCCGAGACCACTGCCACCTTCACGACCCGAGACCAAGGGAAAAAAGATTCGCTCCCGAATCTCATCGAGGATACCGGGGCCGTTATCAATCACATGCAGGTCCAATGCCAATTTATGGCGTTGCTTGGCAATGGTGACTGAGCGTGCCACGC
>JBEDHB010000036.1:0-10724 GCA_041174325.1 Pseudomonadota bacterium | reverse complement strand
TCGTTTTTCAATAAGCAACTCTAAGTTTTACAAAGAAACGCAATCAACGTATTCGGAAACATCCTGAAACGACTCAGCAGGTGTCGCCATTGATTCATTATTGAGCGCATCTGGCTAACATTGACTTTGTATTCCAGGCTTTTCTTAGTATGGCTAGCTATGCATTATGGGCGACACGTGAAGATAGAGTTTTATTCAAAAGCTATTGTTATTTAAAAACGTTGCAGTCCTCGGTAACTATCAGATCACACCCTGCCCAAGCATTGCATCAGCAACTTTTACAAACCCTGCAATATTGGCACCGTTGACATAGCTCACACTACCATCACTCGCTTTGCCGAACTGCAAGCAGGAGCGATGGATATTGCACATAATTTCTTTGAGGCGCCGGTCTACCTCTTCGGATGGCCATGCAAGGCGCATGGCGTTTTGGCTCATTTCAAGACCTGAAGTTGCTACGCCACCAGCATTACTTGCTTTACCGGGAGCATAAAGAACCTTGGCTTGTTCAAATATTTTGACTGCCTCGGCAGTGGAAGGCATATTAGCCCCCTCCGCAACACATTGCAGTCCATTTTTAACCAAAGTGGCAGCATCCGTATGATCAAGTTCGTTTTGAGTCGCACAAGGCATTGCAACATCGGTTGGAATTTGCCAGGGCCTAACGCCTTCTAGGAATTTTGCTCCAACCTCTTTGGCGTAATCGCTAACGCGTCCATACTGAACATTCTTAATATGCATGAGTGTTTGAAGTTTTTCAGTATTAAAACCATCTGGGTCGTAGAGGGTTCCATTGGAGTCGGAAACTGTTAATACTTTGGCGCCCAGACTCAATGCCTTATCAATCGCAAATTGTGCAACGTTGCCCGAACCAGAGATCGTAACTTGCATACCGTCGAGCGATTTTCCAGCATGGTTGAGCATCTCTTCTGCAAAGTAAACGGCACCATAGCCTGTTGCCTCTGGCCGAATTAAAGACCCACCAAATGACAGTCCTTTACCAGTGAAAACGCAATCTGATTTATTGGAAAGCTTTTTCATCATGCCGGCCATAAATCCAACTTCTCGACCCCCAACACCGATATCTCCTGCGGGGATATCGGTCGAAGAGCCAATATGGCGATACAACTCACTAATAAACGCTTGGCAAAAGCGCATGATCTCATTAGGGCTACGGCCTTTTGGATCGAAGTCAGAGCCTCCCTTGGCGCCCCCCATTGGTAGGGTCGTGAGGGCATTTTTAAACGTTTGCTCAAACGCTAAAAATTTCAGGATTGATAAATTGACTGAGGGATGAAACCGGATGCCCCCTTTATAGGGACCAATCGCAGAGCTATGTTGGATGCGATAGCCTCGGTTTACACACACCAAACCTTGATCGTTCACCCAAGAGACCCGGAACATCACAATGCGCTCAGGTTCGACTAGGCGTTCCAACAGACTATGTTCCATATATTGTGGATTGGCCTTAATAAATGGCCAGAGACTTTCCATAACCTCGGTAACCGCTTGAAGAAATTCGGCTTGTCCCGGATTTCGTTCTTCGACGTAGGACATAAACGAGTGCAATTGCTGGTGCTGCATTTTTGATCCCTTGGTGTGAATGAAAACGGTCCTATTATGCACCAATGATGTGCATTAATTCGATGAGCAAGATCAACCAAACAATGACGGACAATTTTGTCTGATGGCTTGTATCAAAATAGAACATTCATGCACCAATTTAAAGATTGCTGAATTTATAGTGGTGCTTCAAGAGAGAATCCCTACAATGAATTTCAATCGGAAAACACGATGGCCTTGAAATTCATCATTCACACTGTTATTGCTGTAGTTCTCATCATTGGTAGCGCAGCCTCTGTAGCACAGCCGCTTCCAAAGGATTGCCCACTCATAGCCAAAACACAAGCAGTTGAGGGCGGCACGATTCATTATCTGCAAGGAGGTGTCGGGCAGGCCGTGTTACTTCTGCATGGGCTCTTTGCGCAAAAGGAGCAGTGGATAGAAGTGGGATGCCTTCTCACAAAACAGGGACTCCTGGTAATTGCACCTGACCTTCCTGGCTATGGCGCAAGTCGACCCTTTGCTCAATCGGTCTATCACCTTGAGCGCCAAGTTGAGGTGTTACAGAGATTCATGCAGTTACTTCAGATTAATCGTTTTCATGTGGGAGGCAGTTCCATGGGCGGTGCAATTGCGGCGCTCTATGCAAAGCACAATCCCAACCAAGTAAAGACATTAGCCTTCATCGGAGCCCCCTTAGGGATCGAGGCATGGAGCCCCCGAATACAGGAGGCTTTGAAGCGCGGAGTTAATCCTTTTATTCCGCAAACCAACCAAGAATTTGATTTGGAGATGCAACTACTATTTGCAAAGCCACCGTTGATTGATCTTGCAATCAAGCAGTCGCTGATTCAGTCGTATGCAGCAGATCGAGCACATTATCAAATGGTCTGGTCGATGGTGGATCAATACACGCAGGTTCTAGAGCCAATGCGCTTTAGCCATCCCACATTTGCAATGTGGGGCCAGCAAGACGGCGTTTTCTTAGTCAAAGGTGCTTCTGCCTTACAGAAACGAATGACGAGGGGGAAAGTGCGAATTGATCCAAACTCTGCCCACTTATTGATGCTGGAGGATCCGCAGGGTGTTAGTCAGGAATATGGGCTATTTATTGGGCGACAGGGTCAAAATCAGCCTCAATAAAGGGGGTAATTTCATCTGCTGAAATAAGTTCGTGCGTTTGGATTGACAGTCTGCTGATTGCTCACCTAGAATTTACTTGTAGTTAATTGGATTGATATCGGGAGAGACTGTTTTTACAGCGCCGAAGGAGCAACCACCCCGGAAACTCTCAGGCAAAAGAACCGATATCACTGCAAACTCTGAAGAGTCTTTAGTTGCGTCAGCTAAAGCGCCGCAGGAGCAAGCAAGTCATGTACTTGCGAATCTCTCAGGTCCAAAACAGAGGGGGTGTTCATTGAGCATAGTGCCAATGGGCTTTAACCCCGACGTAATGATTGGACCAACCATGAAATCCTATGTCATTATTGGTGGCGGCATTACGGGCGTCACCACCGCTTACGCTCTTATCAAACGAGGCTATCGCGTTACCCTGATCGAGCGTCATCGCTATGCCGCCATGGAAACCTCCTTTGCCAACGGCGGTCAGCTATCCGTCTCAAACGCTGAGGTCTGGAACCATTGGGGTACTGTATTCAAAGGCCTCAAATGGATCTTTAAAAAAGATGCACCGCTACTCATCAATATGAAACCTGATTTGCATAAGGCATCTTGGTTTGCTGAGTTTATGGCTGCAATCCCAAACTACAAGGCCAATACCATTCAAACAGCCAAGATGGCGATTGAAGCCAGAAAACATTTATTTAGCTGGGCAGAGCAAGAAGGAATTGCCTTTGATCTGAAAAAAGAAGGGATCTTGCACATCTATCGCGATCAAGCTGGGTTTGCGCATGCCGGCGAAGTATCCAAACTCTTAGCCGCAGGTGGATTGCAGCGAGAGGCAGTAACTCCTTCTGAGATGAAATTAATTGAGCCCACACTCTCTGGAGAGTATTACGGCGGGTATTACACCGATAGTGATTCCACGGGCGATATTCATCAGTTCACGGTTGGCCTTGCCAAGGCCTGCGAAAGACTCGGTGTGACATTCATTCATGATCACGAAGTAGTGAAGGTGCAATCAAACGGCAAGCAGGTTCAAGTTCAACTCAAGCACAATGAACGGCTTGAGCAACTGACCTTTGACAACATCGTAGTTTGTGCTGGCGTGGCCAGTCGCAATTTAGCCGCTCAACTGGGCGATCGTTTAAACATCTATCCAGTTAAAGGTTATTCGATTACCGTAAACCTCAATGATGAACAAAGCCAGCAAGGCGCACCCACCGTGAGCTTGCTAGATGATGAAACTAAATTAGTCACCAGCCGCTTAGGGCTTGAGCGCTTCCGTGTTGCTGGCACCGCTGAATTTAACGGTGAGAATCGTGATATTCGGATGGATCGTATTAAGCCTCTCGTGAGCTGGGTTGAGCAATGCTTTCCGAAGGTGAATACGCGTTCGGTCATTCCATGGGCAGGTTTGCGCCCGATGATGCCCAATATGCTCCCCAGGGTTGGGAAGGGCAATCAAGCGAATGTCTTCTATAACACCGGCCATGGTCATTTGGGATGGACATTGTCGGCATGTACTGCTGAGATGGTTGCGGACGTTATTCAAGGTTCAGCACATCAACCTCGGTTTTATCCAAAGCCATCACTTGGGCAAGTCGCGGTAGCTTGATACCAATTTCAATCTCCGCCAATCCAATGGCGGGGATTTGAAAAAGGATTCTGAATAGGTCACCAGATGAAGAACCTACTGAACTTATAAATTCAGCATAAAAAAAGGGGCCCAAGGCCCCTTTAAGTGTGATCTCTAAGATGGTTTATTGGTTGGCAGTTTTCCCAGCTTTGTAACCAGCGTTGTATTCCGAGGCCTGCTCTTTCTTGTAGGCATCATACAGATAGCCAGAGGCCGCACCGACAGCCGCACCCCCGACTGCGCCCCAAATAGGGTTGCCATGAAAAAGGGCAGTTCCAACCGCGCCCGCGGCTGCGCCAATACCCGCACCAGAGAGGGTGCGTTGTTGGGTGCTATCCATATTAGAGCAGCCAGTTAAGCCGATGACGATTGCTCCGACAGCTAAGATTTTCTTCATGGGTAACTCCTTCAAAGAATAGATAGATGGTTCTTAAGATTATTTCTTGGGGCAAGGGTAGCGCATCGCTAGATATCCCAGAAAGACTCCTGCAGCGGGTTTATCACGCGCTTGAGGATTCTCATTTGACCATTTCACAAAGCCATTAATCACATCATCGCGCTGCGGAATTGGATTAATGCAGATATAGGGAACGGCGTGTTGGGGATGACGAGTCGCTAAATACGTTTCATACACTGCCTTCGTGAACCCAACGCAAAATGTACGTGGCTCAGTATTCAATGGCGCTTTGCATTCATTGACGAGTTGTTGTGTGCTTAGAACGCTAATTTTCTCTTGCGCATGGCTTAAGGGTGAAAGAGAGAATGCTAAAGCAGATAAAAGGAATAAAGGGAGTTTTTTCATGGTGATCCTCTCATTTAGTAAATCGATTATATCAATGCAAGCATGGCCTTTAACTAATAAGCTCCTCCTTATGGTGAAAGCCTCAAATTAGCTCACCTATTGGCATGATTTTCTATTCATCGGGAATGCAAAAATTAGTGCAAAACTGAATTCATCGTTATAAAACTTATGTATAGTTTCAAAAGTTAACGCCGTCCATTATTCATATTATGCAAACCACTTTCTACAAGACCTTGCTTTCTATCCTGATAGTCGCTAACGCTACTCTTTTCGCAGTTAGCAATTCGCTTGCCCATAGCTTCATTGACCCACCTTCATTTGTTACCCCAAAAAATATCACGGTGTATGTCGCCAAGAAAATTGTCACGATGGATCCAGCCATGCCGACTGCAACGGCAGTCGCGGTCGCGGATGGAAAAATACTTTCGGTAGGTTCTATTGGGGATTTAAAGCCTTGGACCGAACGATATTCCACGCGGATCGATCGTCAATTTGAGGGTAAGGTTATGTATCCGGGTTTTGTGGATCCGCATCAACATCCTTTGTTTGCAGGGGTTACTCAAACTAGCTACCCCTTAACCTACCTTCCGCTCCCGAGCCCATGGGGCAAGCCATTTCCTGGGGTTAAGGACTTGAATGCAGCAATCGCTAAACTCAAGGAGTACTCCGCAAGTATGGCGGACCCCAATCAGACCTTACTGGCTTGGGGCTATGACATCGTGGCAATGAAAAGAATGCCCAATAACGAGTTATTGGATCAAGTTTCTTTAACTAGGCCCATCTTGGTCTGGGATGCCTCGGAACACAATATCTTTTTCAATTCTGCAGCATTGAAGAAATACATCACAAATATCGATGAGGCGAAGAAGATTGTTGGGGTTGGATTTAACCCCGATGGCAGTCTGAATGGCCAGTTCTTGGGGGCGATTGCGACACCGTATGCCGTGAAATTTGCAGCCAAAGATTTATTTACTGCTGAGCGTATCCAGAGGGCTATGCTGTATTCCAATGATATTGCCCAGCAGGGCGGGATTACAACTACCTCCGAAATGACTTTTGGAATCGTCGACATTGAACTTGAAAAAGAACTAGCCAAAAAATTTACTTCTTCCGATGTAACCTCGTTACGCGTCATGCAAGTTGCTTACGCCGATGCATTCTTAGAGAAATACGGTGATCAAGCAATTGCCAAAGTGAAGGAGTTACAAAAATTAAATACCGATCGTCTATTCTATAAAGGGATCAAATTTATGGGCGATGATGCATATTTAAGTAATACGATGCGAGTGGATAGCCCTGGATATACCGATGGTCGGTTGGGCACTATTTTTTATCCAACCCCTGAATCTCTGGCGATCGCTATGCAACCTTGGTGGAATGCGGGCTTTCAAATCCATGTGCATTCCAATGGCAGTGCTGGTATTGAGAACACCCTGAATGCTCTACAAATTTTGCAAGATCGCAGACCGCGTTTTGATCATCGCTTTACCCTTGAGCATTTAGGTCTGCCAACCTCCATGATGGTGCGCAAGATCAAGGCATTGGGAGCAGTCGCTAGTGTTAATCCATCCTATTTCTATCAACGAGCCAATATCCAATTTCCCGAACTGGGAATTGATCGAGCCGCGTATGCAACACGAGTAGGCATGTTAGCAAGCCAGGGAGTCGTAGTTGCGCTCCATTCGGATAATCCAGTCACCACCCCAAAGCCCTTGACCCAAGTCTGGGCAGTCGTTAATCGACAGGGCCTGTATTCAGGTGATAAAAAATGGGCCCCTGCTGAGGCAGTAACGGTAGAGCAAGCGATGCGGATGATTACGATCGACGCCGCTTACATCATGGGCCTAGAAAATAAAGTCGGCTCGATTGAGCCTGGTAAGTATGCCGATTTCACAGTGTTAGAGGCTGACCCTACTGCGGTACCTAAACAGAAGATCAAAGATATACCGATTATTGGTACCGTATTGGGAGGCAGATACATACCGGTTTCTGAAACCAGTCGCGAGAGATCCTATTAATCAATTGTTATGCAATCGTACTTTGATTATGTATCAGTCAAAACGATTGCATCACAGAAAGTGAGATTTCGGCCCAATCTTTACCTAATACTAAAGTAGTGCGCCGCGCGCCGCTACCGGCCAGATGGCCTCAACCCGGTCTCCACGAATCGCAATTAACTCATCGTAGAGATTAACGGTTGGGTCACAGTGCCCGGGTACAAGCATCACATAGTCGCCAAGCTTGAGGGTGCTATCTGGCGTAAGCTCCAGAACCCCATGCTCGTCCGAGGCCTTGATGTATTTGGCATCGGTGCGCTGCCAAACCACCGGCATCCCAGAGTCAACACTTGATGCTTTCAAGCCAGCATCGACCACTGCGCGATTAGCGGTCGGGTGACTCATTACAGCAGTTTTAACAAACAAGGCATGCTCAAAGGGCAGGTCGCTAGGATCGCGTTGATTACTTGCGTAATCACGATCCATCAAGATGTAAGATCCCGCTTGCACTTCATTAAATAGCTTGGAGTGGCTCTCGAGCATGACCGAGCCAGTACCTGCACCCGATATCCGCTCCACCTGAATCCCCACCCCCTCAATTGCTGCCTTGGCAGCCGCCGCCCTGGCACACACCGCTGCAATGGCTTGTTGGCGCTCTTCGGGAAGTCGATAGTGCTGGGCGCTACCGTGATAACACTGTAGACCCATAAAGTTTAAGAAGGGCGCAGCATCGATTTGTTGAGCCATTGCGACTGCATGTTCAATGGATGCCACGCCGCAGCGACCCATACCCACATCAATTTCAAGATAGAGATCAATCGATACTTGACGCTCTGCGCTAGCACGAGCAAAGGTACTAATTTGATCTTCGTGGTCCACTAGCACCCCAATGCGTGCACGTGCGGCTAAGTCAAGGGCGTGCGCTACTTTTTTCTCACCCACTATTTGGTTAGTAATTAAGATATCCGATACACCCGCATCGACAAAGACCGCTGCCTCACTAACTTTCTGGCAGCAGATGCCAACCGCCCCCGCTTGAATTTGACGTAAGGCAATCTCAGGGCATTTATGACTTTTTGCATGAGGACGTAATCGCACCCCAGCGCTCGAGATTGCATCTTGTAGACGCTTAAGATTGCGCTCAAACGCATCAAGATCCAGAATCAAAGCAGGGGTATCAACATGATCAATGTGATCGCCAACGCGTGCCGCTTTCCAGGGTGCCATAACTCTCTATTCCATATCAAAACGCATTCACCAAATCTCGTGATGCGTTATAAAACTATTCTAGAGCAGATTACCCAAACATCTTCTTGCCAGCCACCCAGGTTTGTGGGGCTTTAATAGCGCCGACTTTATCTGGGCTGTTCGTAAAGGATCCCTTTCTAAGATGGTTAGAACTACTTTTTTTTACCCATATTCAGGTTATCCGTGACCAATCAACTGATATGACTCAGGTGAAATATTCTGAGATACAGTGGAAATACACCATTGGCGCATTGCGATGACCTTGTGAGGGATTGATTCATTTTAGTGAGACGAAGATGAGGCTTCTTTTAATTTGACATAGACATTGATTAACTGAAGGTGTTGCTACTGATTGTTAAAAATTTTATCAATTAAAGATTGATGCTGATCGCAATACCTTGCAATTTCAACTAGGGTATTTAAACCCAGTTTATTTTTAATGCTGGCCCGATGCCATTTAACTGTTCGTAATGTAATGTTGAGAGTGTTAGCAATATCATGCTGGCGAAATCCCTGGCCCAATAGAAGTAATACTTGGGCCTCGCGCTGACTTATGGGGATGGATCCTGGATTATGATTAACCAATGTGTCTGCAAGTTGCATCGCGCTTGATTTGTTAAATAGAGTCCTTATAACTTCGCTCACCATGGCGCCTGTAAAGGGCTTAAGTAAGAAATCAGCCGCTCCTCCATGCCATGCGTCAATAATGTCGACTTGTTGGGCGTTACCACTCGTAAAGATAATTGGATAAGCGATCTGCATTTCCCTCAACCGGGTTTGTAACTCAACGCCATTCATACCTGGCATCTGGAAATCCAGCAAGATACATGTCCTGATTCCATCTTCAAAGTCAAAGTCATTTAAGGCCTGAAGTAAAGCCTCGGCTGAATTAAATGGCACAACGAGATACTCCTTAGAGAGCCAATCCGATAGACTATCCCTAAGGGCCGTATCGTCTTCTACGAGCATGACTCTTGATTGTCTCATTGGGTATTCTCAGCTTTGTTAAGCGGTATCTGGATCTCAAAACGAGCTCCACCGTGGGCGTGATTCGATGCACTAATTTTGCCCTGATGGCGCTCAATGATGGTCTTGCTTAACCATAAGCCAACTCCAAGCCCATTGGGCTTAGTGGTCTTATAGAGCTCGAATAGCGATTGAAAGGCATTGGGATCAATTCCAGGACCGCTATCAACAACCGAAAGGGTGGCATCGCCTTCGCTAGCACTGATCGTAATCGTAATTTCTCGAGTATTTGGCTTGCCGTCGTTGATGGAGTCAATGGCATTATTAAAGAGGTTAATTAGAACCTGTTGCAATTGAACGCTATCCCCAATAACAAATGGATTGGATTCATAGTGCTTGATGAGAGTAATCGATTTTGATTGCAAGGTAGGTTTAACGATCTCCAGGACTTCGTCGCATACCTTTTGTAGATTGATTGACTCAAACTTCTCAAGTTTGGAGCCAAATAGTTGCCTTAAATTTTGAACTAGGCTCGATAATTGATTCGATTGTGAGCTGATTTCATTTAAGGATGCCAAGGTATGCGCATTCTGAGATGAGGGGGATATATCCCTGCGTGCAGTTTCAGCTCGGATCGCAATCGTGGTCAATGGCTGGCTCAGTTGATGAGCAAGAGAGCTGGCCAGTGCGCTGATACCAATAAATCGGTTGGAAGCAATTAAGCCTCGTAAAAATTGATTCTTCTCTTCAATGGATTTTACCAGTGGTTGATTTAGGGCGTTCTTGCTCGGATTGATCTGATCGACCCAGGTAATTCGAAAGCCGATATAGGTCATATAACGAAAGCTACCAAAGATGATGAATAGAGTGTAGGCAATGATGGCCAGTATGGTTGGCTCATCCCTTGGAACGATGGGTGCAGAGGTAAAGTTGGCAGCCACTCGAATAAATCCAAAGCCAATTAAACCCAATGCCAACCATCTCAAAAAATAAATAAAGGGATTATGTGGAAATTTTTCTTCCAATACATATTTGCAAATCCAGAAGTTACCTATGAATAAGGAGGTTAGTACGATGACGTTCGCGAGGATGATCCAGCGAAAATTAGATGCATCACGAAGTAACTCACCGAATCCGGTTAATCCTGCAAGCGTAATTACGGCGAATACAAACCACTTTTTCTCTATTTTTCTGGTAATCGAGAGAAGGCCATACAGAATGGCTAGTTCGGAGGCGAGAACTGCAAAATTTGGGAACCAAATGGTGAGTGGATTCACTGGGGCAACACGAACATTGAGCATGATAAGAAGGCCGCAGGAAAGAAACATGCAAAGCTCTGAAAACAAGATATAGCGAGCGGAAGCGTCAAAGCGACCCCGAAAGGCAGCGA
>JBEDHB010000035.1:0-10728 GCA_041174325.1 Pseudomonadota bacterium | reverse complement strand
CCCCAAATCGGGGTCTTTTTACTGGCCTTCTCGATGGCCTGTAAAACCTTTTCATGTTCGGCGCAATCGAGCTCACTCGCTTTGAAGTAGATCAAGTCGCTCGGTAGTGGGGCTTTTGTTATGCCATCTTTACCAGTCACACTGTAATCAATTAAATCAATAGTGAGGTCATCCTGACCTCGGGTCATGGCTAGATAAACCTCCGCCAAGAGCTGCGCATCGAGTAAGGCGCCATGCAGGGTGCGATGCTCGTTACTGACCGCAAAACGTTCACATAAAGCATCCAGAGAATTGCGTTTACCAGGAAACATGCGGCGCGCATCAACCAGTGTATCGGTAATCTTAGCGGCAAGCTCTGAGAAGCTGGGGCGCTTGAGAAGCGCGTATTCGTTATTCAGGAACGATAAATCAAAGGGCGCATTATGAATAATCACCTCAGCCCCAGCAATAAACTCAGTGAGCTCATCCGCAATTTGTGCAAATAGGGGTTTGTCCGATAAAAACTCCCGGGATAGGCCATGTACTGCAAATGCACCCTCCGCAATATCGCGCTCGGGATTGATGTAATGGTGGAGGGTCTTGCCGGTTTGGCGGCGATTGATTAACTCAATGCAACCGACTTCAATGATGCGATCACCAGTGGCTGGGTTTAAGCCCGTGGTTTCAGTATCGAGAATGATTTGGCGCATACCCAATTGTAAAACGCTTAGGTATCTTGGAGATCGTCTGGGGGTATCTCAAGGGGGCCTCGCCCAGCATAGCGATCCAGATACAGATAAATGACGGGTGTGATAAACAGGGTTACAAACTGTGAAAGCACCAAACCACCCACCACACTAACACCCAGGGGTTGGCGTAACTCAGCGCCAGCACCAATTCCAAGTGCAATCGGTAGGGCACCCACGATCGCAGTGAGGGTGGTCATCATGATAGGCCGAAAGCGCAAGATACATGCTGAGCGAATCGCTTCAGTGGGACTCATCCCTTGTTTGCGTTGCGCATCAAGGGCGAAGTCAATCATCAGGATGGCGTTTTTCTTCACAATCCCGATGAGCATCAGAATACCAATCGTTGCAATGATGGTGAGCTCCATCCCAAACATCCATAAAGAGAGCAGTGCACCGATCGCCGCAGAGGGCAAGCCAGCCAAAATGGTAATTGGGTGAACATAACTTTCATACAGAACACCCAGCAAGATATAGATCACTGCGAGTGCAGCAATGATCAGAATAAATTGCCCGGTCTGATTGCCTTTGAAGACCTTGGCATCACCTCCATAGCTCGTAATGATGGAGGAGGGCAGCTTGATGTCTTTCACGTATTTCTCAATCGCATCGGTGGCCTGCCCGAGGGCGACATCGGGCGCCAGATTAAATGAGAGGGTTACCGCCGGTATCTGCCCCTGATGGTTGACCGCAGTCGGACCAATGGTGCGCTTGAAGCTTGCAAGACTTGAGAGCGGAATCAGTTGATTGGTCGAGCGCCCTCGCACGAATACTTTGCCTAGATCGGTTTCAAACTGCCGTTGATCTTCAGCAGTCTCCAAAATAACGTAATAGGTATTGACGCTTGTGTAAATGGTGGAGACCTGACGCTGACCAAAGGCGTTGTACAAAGCCTGGCGAATATCCGCAATCGTGACCCCGGCTTGCGCCGCCTTCTCACGATTAATATCAATTTGCACATTGAGGCCACGCAGTTGCGAGTCCGAGGTCACATCTCGGAAGAGGGGATCGCTACGTAGTTTCTCGAGTAACTTTTCGGACCACTCATTGACGCCTTCAAAGCCCACGCTTTGCAAGGTAAATTGATAGCGGCTTTTACTGGTTCGCCCCCCAAGTTGCAAATTCTGAATCGGCCGCATAAATACCTGTAGGCCGGGGACCTCTCTAAACTTTGTGCGCAGGCCCTCCAGCACCTTGGTCATGGACTCACGATCGCCGCGGGGCTTGAGCACAATAAAGAAGCGGCCGGTATTGCTGCCCGCACTAAGGCCGCCTCCAAGAATTGAGACAAAGCTCGCTACGTTCGGATCATTGGCCACAATCTCGGCAGCGCGATCTTGCAACTCCAGCATCGCCTTGTAGGAGATATCTTGATCGGCCTCGGTAGTAGCCGTGATCTGGCCAATATCCTCTTCCGGGAAAAATCCCTTCGGGGTATAGATGAACATCGTAATCGTTATGACAAAGGTTGCAATGGCTAACCACAACACCTGCTTGCGATTTGCTAAAGCCAGATCTAAGTAATGGACATAGGTCTTTTGGGTCCAATTAAACCAACGATCAAAGTGACGGTTAATCGCATATTCACGTGCATGCTGGCCAGGCTTTGGTAGGTAACGGCTGCAAAGCATCGGCACTAAGGAGAGCGATACCACCGCAGAAACCAGAATGGCGAGTGAAACGACTACCGCAAACTCACGAAAGAGTAGTCCAATCGGACCCTCCATAAAAAAGAGGGGAATAAAGACCGCTACCAACGATAGGGAGATTGAGACGATGGTAAACCCAACCTCACGACTCCCTTTCAAAGCAGCCTTGAGGGGGCTCATGCCCTGATCTACATAACGCACGATGTTCTCAAGCACCACAATCGAATCATCAACCACCAAACCCACTGCGAGCGTAATGCCTAATAGCGAGACGTTATCCAAACTGTAGCCCATGAAGTAAAGCAGGAAGAAGGCCCCAATCAGCGAAATGGGAAGACTTAAGGATGGAATGATGGTGGCCGAGAGGTGCTTCAGGAACAGGAAAATCACCAGCACTACCAAAGCCACGGTTAATGCGAGAGTGAAGTTGACGTCTGCAATCGCCTCCCGAATGGAGGAAGAGCGATCATTAATGAGTGTGAGCTTGATCGAAGCTGGTAATTGCTTCTCAAACTGCGGAATCATCGCTTTCACAGCATCCACCACCTTAACCGTATTCGCATTAGGTTGACGCTGAATCGCTAGCGCAATCGAGCGTTCACCATTGGTGGTGGACAAAGTGCGAACGTTCTCATAGCTCTCAACCACATCAGCAACATCACGCAGATAAATCGGTAAACCATTTTTTTGGGCAATGATGAGGTTGGCAAAGTCGGAGGCGCTCACTAATTGCTTATTGGCATAAATGGTTAATAACTGCCGAGGCCCCTCTAAAACACCGACTGGTGTATTGGAGTTCGCTTTATTGATGGCGATCGAGAGATCTTCCATCGTGAGGTTATGGGTTGCTAAGGAATCGGGCCGTGCTTGAACACGAATGGCATAGCGCTTAATGCCATACACAATAATTTGTGCCACACCATTAATCGTGGATAGCGTTGGAGAAATTAGGTTCTCTGCGTAGTCGTTCAGTTCGGATAAATCCATCGATGGCGAGGTCATCCCAATGATGAGGACCGGTGCATCGGCAGGATTGACCTTGCGATAAGAAGGCGGCACGGTCATCTCGATCGGTAGGCGGCGCTGGGCGCGCAGCAGTGCTGCTTGCACATCGACCGCGGCTTTATCAATATCGCGATCGTTATTAAATTCGAGGGTGATGTTCGTAGTGCCCAAGAAATTAGTCGAGCTGATCACAGAAATGCCATCGATGGTCGAGAACTCTTTCTCTAAGGGCAGGGCAACAGACGCCGCCATATTTTCTGGTGAGGCGCCTGGCAAGGAGGCTGATACAGAGATTACTGGCGTGTTAAAACTGGGTAATGCTGCGACCGGAATGCGGGTGTAGGCTACTGCACCAGCAATCACCGTCACCACTGAGAGCAGGACGGTCATGACAGGCCGTCGGATACAAAGCTCAGAGAACGTCATTTTTTGTCAGCAGGTTTGGATTCAGGTTTGGGAGCGTCAGCGGGCTTTGCAGGCACCACTTTGTTTTCTCGGATCTTGGTGCCAGGGCGCAGGTTTTGTTTGCCTTCAATCACCACGCGCTCACCAGCATCCACACCAGTAATCGCGGCTTTACCCTGATACTCATAGCTCACTTTGATGGGTTTAAGGCTGACCTTATCTTCGGCACCCACCACATAGATAAATCGTCCGCGTGGATTAATCACCACGGCTTGGGATGGAACCAAAATGGCGTCTGTCAAGGTATTCGCTTCGAGTTTGACCCGAGCAAATTGTCCCGGCAATAGTGTGCGTTTGTCATTGGCAATTTGTGCCTTGACCCTGACCGCCCCGATCGCTGGATCGACCTGGTTGTCGATCACCAAGACTTTGCCTTCGTAGACCTGGGTACGGTTGTCGCCCACAGTAACCGTTACCTTCAAGTTTGCGGGATTAGTTTGCATCAGCAAGGGAATGTTATCTTCGCCCACGATAAATTGCACATTGATGGGGTCTAGCTGAGTGATCGTGACCATCGCACCCAAAGCAGTGGTTGCGGTAGAACTGGAAGCAGTGGTCACAATATTGCCGGGCGCTACCAAGGAACCAGGGAACACATTAATAATCCCTGCGCGCCCATCAATTGGTGCGCGAATGTAATCAAAGGAGAGTTGCACCTCCGCAGCGCGTGCAGTAGCGGCAGCGGATTTGGCATTGGCTTCAGCAGTATCTAAGCCCGCTTTGGAGATAAAGTTTTGCGCGACTAGTTCTTTGGCACGTTGCAACTGACGTTGCGCATCATCGGCTACCGCCTTGGCTTTATCGTAATTGGCGCGATCATTGCGATCGTCCAAAGTGAAGAGCAGCTGCCCCTTCTTCACCTCTTGACCTTCTTTGATATGGATCTCTTTCACCACGTTACTAACCTGTGGGCGGACATCCACAATATTGGCTGCCACAACGGTACCAGTCGATTCAATGATGATCGGGATATCTTGTTTCTCAAGGACCAAAGTCGTGACCGTTTGCGGCCCACCACGTTTACTTTCGGGTGGGAAAAAATGATCGTAGGCTTTGTTTCCTGCGTAAATCAACACCACGATCGCAACCACCCACCATTTGCGCTTCACTAAAAACGCCAGAACTTGCGTGATGTCGATTTTCTGTAGTCGGGTGACCAGTTGGCAACCCCAAGCCATGATGGTTTGTTTGACTCGGGCAAAAAAGGATGGAGGTTTGGTCACAGCGCTGGTCTAAATTGCTTTGCTATTGATGGAGTTAAAGCATTCTCTCACAAGCCCAAGCGGGGCGCAGATCAGTTATTGGGTAAAAATGCTTCCACACCTTGATTGGCGAGTTGATCGGCCAGCTCATTCCCGGGGTGACCGTTGTGGCCACGGACCCAGTGCCACTGAATTTCATGGAGGGGCAAAAGGGCGTCGAGCTCTTGCCAAAGATCGACATTCTTGACCGGGGATTTATCAGCCGTCTTCCAGCCCCGCGCCTTCCAACCGGCCAGCCACTCACTCACTCCTTTTTGGACGTATTGGGAGTCGGTATAGAGATCAACCACACTTGCTTGCTTGAGCGCCTTGAGTGCGTGGATCACCGCACTAATCTCCATCCGATTATTGGTGGTGTTGTGGGCGCCCCCATGCAAATGTTTCTCATGCCCCCCAGAACGCAGTACCACCCCCCAGCCACCCGGACCAGGATTGCCTTTACAGGCGCCATCGGTATAGATCGTGATGTGGGGTTTCTTCATGCGCCCTTTATACCTCTTCAGTGACTTGGTGGGAAGTTTGTTGAGCGGCCGGATTGAGTTGTGGAAGTGCTTGCAAAGCCTGCTTGGGCACGCGTCCCACCAAACGTATACCAGGATGACGCTTGATTGCTGAAATTAAAAATATGGAACCAAAGATTGGCCACCAGCGATTACCCATTTTTTCGAGGAAGGCCATACGGGCCATATTTTTCTCTTTGCGCAAGGGTAGGCGATAGCACGCAAAGTGACCGCGGTCGAGGGAGTAGTCAAGCAACTTCAACCAGTCTTTGACGCGCAGCAAACTTAAGAACTGACCCTCACGCGGTAAATAGTTTTTACCAATCAAGCGACCTGCATATTGTCGCAAGCCCCAAAGACTGGCTGGATTAAACCCCGAGATCACGACTCGACCCTCGGGGATTAACACGCGATCAACCTCGCGCAGAATTTGGTGCGGATCTTGGGCAAACTCCAAGACATGCGGCAGCACCACCAAATCGATGGATTGATCGGCAAATGGCAATTCTTCAGGAATTCCCTCAATGGACTGATAGGGAAGATCGCCATCCGCTTTAGCAAGCCCATGGGGTAATAGCATCAATTTGAGGGAAATCCGATTTTCTGCGAGGGTATTAATTTGGGGTAGACCAATTTGCAAAGCGTAATAGCCAAATACATCAATGACCGCTTGATTAAAGAGATCTTGCTCGGATTTGAGGATGTATTGTCCTGGAGGAGATTGCAGCCAAGTCTCCCACGAACTCTCCGGTGGAGTGTCGGCCTGCACGTTCGGTGGGGTCGTTGGTATCATAGAAGGATTATCTTGTGTCCTAAGGTGGTGCTATGGTTTTAAATTCCTTATTGCAAGTGTGGCCCATACCTGCCTTTACCGACAACTACATTTGGTGCATTCACGATCAGCAGTCGGCTATTTTGGTTGATCCAGGTGAAGCAAAGCCGGCGATTGACTATTTAACTCAACAGAACCTGCGTCTTACCGGAATTCTAATCACTCATTACCACGCTGACCATATTGGTGGATTACCAGAGATCCTCGCGTGGGCTAGCCAAGGCGGTCTCTCGGTGCCGGTTTATGGCCCTGCTGGCGAGGATATTGCCTTGCGCAGCCACGCACTCTTTGAGGGTGATACGGTGACATTTGATGCACCAACGATCCAACTGCAGGTCTTGGAAGTCCCCGGGCATACCTTGGGTCACATCGCATATGTGGCGCGCAGCGAGGATAACGCTGGACAGACCCCAAAATTATTCTGTGGCGACACGCTCTTTGCTTCAGGTTGTGGCCGGCTCTTTGAGGGCACGCCCACCCAAATGTCGAGCTCACTGGCAAAGTTCTTAACCTTACCCCCTGACACCTTGGTGTACTGCACCCACGAGTACACCTTATCGAATATTCGTTTTGCACTCGCCGTCGAGCCAGACAATTCAGACTTAATCGAGTGGTCGCAAACGGCCGACGCTTTACGTAAGCGCAATCAACCCACGGTACCCACTACGATTGGCCATGAGAAGCGGGTTAATCCCTTCATGCGCTGCGATCAAGCCGCGGTAATTGCCGCTGCGCGTGCACAAATTGGGCAAGACCTCAAAAGTCCAGCTGAGGTTTTAGCGGCAGTGCGAGCATGGAAGGACCGCTTCTAAGATGATGCGCCGCCCACTCTTACTGATCGCCAGCGTAGTCGTTCTGGTGTTGAGTGGTTGCGCTAACACCTCGCCCGAGTGGTCATCAAGTACTGATTCGCGCCGTGATCCGCGAGCTGCCAAGGCACCGCGGGTGGATCTCAGCAAGCAATCGGTTAGTAGCATCATGGCGCCCTCGAATGATCTTTGGATTCAGATTCGTCAGGGCTTTGCCCTCCCTGAGCTCGACAGCCCCTTGGTTGAGCAGCAAACGCAATGGCTGGTGAACCGTCCCGATTACGTCAATCGCTCGATGGCTCGCTCCTCGCGCTATCTCTTCTATATTGTCGAAGAGGTCAACCGTCGCAATATGCCTACCGAGATTGCACTGTTGCCGTTTGTCGAGAGCGCCTTCAACCCTGAAGCGAAGTCCACAGCGAAGGCGATGGGGATCTGGCAGTTCATGCCCAGAACCGGCCAAGACTTTAAGTTAACCCAAAATGTATTTCGGGATGAGCGTCGGGATGTGTTGCAATCCACGAACGCAGCTCTCGATTATCTCCAGCGCCTCCATAAACAATTTGGGGACTGGCAATTGGCGCTAGCCGCATACAACTGGGGCGAGGGGAATGTTGCAAAAGCCATCAAGCGCAATCAAGCCCAGCGCAAGCCCACGGATTACCAAAGCCTGACGATGCCACGGGAGACCCGTGAGTATGTGCCGAAGTTGATGGCTTACAAAAACATTGTGCAAAATCCTGTGGCATACAACATCGTGTTGCCGGAGCTTGAGAACCATCCGTATTTTGTGGCGATCGACGTGACCCGCGATATTGATGTGGATGTCGCTGCCCAATTAGCGGAGATGTCCTTAGAGGATTTTCGTAATCTCAATCCGGCATTTAATAAACCGGTGATCTTGGCAGCAACCGATCAGCAAATGTTGTTGCCATTTGCACGTGCCGAACTCTTTCAGATGAACTTGGCTAGCTACAGTAAGCCCCTATCGTCGTGGACTGCACTCAAGGTCACCAAAAGCGAGACCCCTGAGCAATTAGCAACCCGTCTGACTTTAAATCCTGAGACCATTCGAGATGTTAATAATATCCCCCGTGGCATGCGGATTCGGGCGGGATCAACCGTTTTGATCCCAAAACCCCCAGGAAAAGAGTCGGATATTCCACAGTATCTCGCCGAGCATGGGCAATTGAAGCTCGACAAGGCAGCACCTCCCAAACCCAAGACCATCAAGCCGGCCCAATCAAGTGCTGCGGCCAAATCCGCTCCCAAAAAGGCCGTTAATCCCAAGATCGCGAGTACTCAGCAAAAATCCCCATCGACAAACACCACAAAATCAGCGAAAACAGGAACTAGTTCCGGCTCTGGAGTAAGTGCTAGTGTAAAAACGGCTCCTTAATCCCCAGCCATTGATTATTTTGTTGTGAAGGGAATGTAGGATGAGTATTGCTTATAAATCATTTCATGAGAACTCGATTCGGGATCCAAAATCATTTTGGTCCGAGCAGGCCAAGTTAGTCGATTGGCATCAACCGTTTTCACAAGTTCTCGATTACTCCAATCCACCTTTCGCCAAGTGGTTTGTCGGAGGGCAAACCAATCTTTGCCATAACGCGGTTGATCGGCACTTAAAGGATCGTGCCAATCAAATCGCATTGGTTGCGGTTTCCACTGAAACTAATCAAGAGCATGCCTACACCTTTCTTGAATTGCATGATGAAGTCAATCGCATGGCAGCAATCTTGCAAGCCAACGGTGTAAAAAAGGGCGACCGCGTTCTGATTTACATGCCGATGATTGCGCAAGCCTGCTTTGCAATGCTTGCGTGCACCCGCATCGGCGCGATTCATTCGGTGGTGTTTGGTGGTTTTGCATCGCATAGTTTGGCTTCGCGGATCGATGATGCCAAGCCTAAGATGATCATTACTGCCGAAGCTGGAATGCGCGGTGGGAAGGCTGTGCCCTATAAGCCGCTTCTCGATGAGGCCATTACGCTTTCAACCGCTAAACCCGAGAAGGTTCT
Source organism: Pseudomonadota bacterium (assembly GCA_041174325.1). GTDB lineage: Bacteria > Pseudomonadota > Gammaproteobacteria > Burkholderiales > Burkholderiaceae > Polynucleobacter. The sequence continues at coordinate 1,458 of JBEDHB010000035.1, read as the reverse complement.
GATTGTGAACCGCGGACTCTCTGAATACACCACGGTGGCGAACCGCGATTTGGATTACGCGACTGAGCGTGAGAAGCATCTCAATACTAAGGTGCCCGTCGAGTGGGTCGATGCAACCCATCCTTCCTATATTTTGTATACCTCAGGTACGACCGGCAAACCAAAGGGTGTGCAGCGCGACACCGGTGGCTATGCGGTTGCACTTGCCAGTTCAATGCGTCTCATCTTTGGCGGCAACCCGGGTGAGACCATGTTTACAACATCGGATATTGGTTGGGTGGTGGGGCATAGTTACATCATTTATGGCCCATTGATTAATGGCATGGCTACCATCATGTACGAAGGCACACCCTTGCGACCTGACGCGGGTATTTGGTGGAGCTTGGTTGAGAAGTACAAGATATCGGTTATGTTCTCTGCGCCCACTGCAGTCCGGGTTCTCAAGAAACAGGACCCAACTTTCCTCACTAAATACAACTTATCGTCACTGCGGACCCTGTTTTTGGCTGGCGAGCCACTCGATGAGCCAACCGCTTCGTGGATTCATGATGCACTTAAGAAACCGGTGGTGGATAACTACTGGCAGACCGAGACCGGATGGCCGATCTTGGCAATTCAACGGGGCGTGGAGGTGATGCCGCATAAATTTGGCTCACCGGGTGTGCCGGTCTATGGCTACAACATGAAAATTTTGGATGAGGCCACTGGAAATGAACTGGGCTCTGATCAAAAAGGAGTAGTTGCGATCGAAGGACCATTGCCACCCGGATGCATGCAAACCATTTGGGGCGATGATCAGCGGTTTATTAAAACGTATTGGCAGTCTATACCTGGCAAATTAATATACTCCACCTTTGATTGGGCGATTAAAGATAAGGATGGTTATTTCTTCATCTTGGGCCGTACCGATGATGTGATTAACGTCGCCGGACACCGATTGGGTACACGCGAGATCGAAGAGAGTATTTCAAGCCATCCCAATGTGGCAGAAGTAGCAGTCGTTGGAGTGGAAGACCAACTCAAGGGGCAGGTGGCAATTGGCTTTGTGATCGCAAAAGATCCAAGCAACACGGACACTTTGGAAGCTGAGGTCATGAAGACCGTTGACTCTCAATTGGGTGCGGTTGCTAGACCGGCACGAGTGTACTTGGTGAGCGCATTACCAAAGACGCGTTCGGGCAAGATTGTGCGACGGGCATTACAAGCCGTTGCGGAAGGGCGCGATCCTGGCGATATCAGCACGATGGAAGATCAATCCGTTCTAGCGCAGATCAAACAAGTGATTGGAAAGTAGCTTCACAAAGTAAAGCGTTTTGCGTGAAGGCAGGGTGAGGGGCAGAGAACTGGTATCATTTAGGTTATCAGTAACTAATAATTTGCCCTAGCGCTTAAAGACACTTACCTCCCCGCAATTTCGCCTCGGGTTTGTCTTTTGGGGCAAAAAGTGTTGGACGGCAA
>JBEDHB010000034.1:0-10977 GCA_041174325.1 Pseudomonadota bacterium | reverse complement strand
AACGTTATAGATCACTACCCAAATTAAGAATAGAACCCCAACTACTCCAAGAGCCAGTTGAAGTTCAGACAAACCCAATTGAGATGCGAACTGGTCAAGCGGCATTAAGCCGCCTCGACCATCGAAATAGCCGATGCAATATCAACAGCAACAATCCGTGACACGCCTTGTTCCTGCATCGTAACGCCAATTAATTGGCTAGCAATTTCCATGGTGATCTTGTTGTGTGAAATAAAGACGAATTGAGTTTTATCCGACATCCTTGCGACCATATCAGAATAGCGCATCGTATTGGCATCATCAAGGGGGGCATCCACCTCATCGAGCAAACAGAACGGTGCTGGATTGAGCAGAAATAAGGAGAAGACCAGGGCAATGGCGGTGAGGGCCTTTTCCCCACCGGAGAGCAAGTGAATCGTGCTGTTTTTCTTACCAGGCGGTTGTGCCATCACCTGCACACCAGCATCCAAGATCTCTTCACCGGTCATGACTAACTGCGCATGACCGCCACCAAAGAGCTCAGGGAACAATCGCCCAAAATGGGTATTCACCTGATCAAACGTGCCCTGCAATAAATCACGCGTCTCTGCATCAATCTTCGCAATTGCGTCCGTCAACGTCTGGATCGCCTCATTTAAATCGGCTGATTGCGCATCCAAGAATGATTTGCGCTCACGGCTACTCGAGAGCTCTTCAAGAGCGGCCATATTGACCGGTCCCAACGACTGGATCTCATTATTAAGGCGCGTGACCTCCCCTTGCAGACTGCTTGCACGCAGATCAGGGCTATAGCGCTCAGCGAGTACTTGGTAATCCGCCTCATCGTCATTCAACAGGGTTGTGAACTGCTCATAACTTAAGCGAGCCGCTTGCTCTCGCAACTGCAGATCAACCACTCGGTCGCGCATTGGCTGCAGGGTTTGCTCAAGCATTAAACGCGCTTCATCAGCCTGACGTAACTGGTGCTGCATTGCCTCTTGCTCCGTTCTAGCCTTCGCTAACGAAACCTCGCGCTCAGAACGGGTTACCAACAAGCTTTGTAATTTGTTTTGTGCAGCCTCATCACTTAAGGTCTTTAGCTCATTTTGATTGGCATCAAAACGATCCTGAAGCTCCATAATTTGGGTTCTAGCCGTACTTTGATCACGCTGCAGATCATTAATGCGTTGTTGTAAGGAGCGGGTATTAAATGCAGCTTCTTGGGCGGTCATTTCTGCTTGACGTAAGGCAAGACGTAATTGCTCACGCGCGGCACTAGCCTGCTCTAAACCACTCTGCGCGATTAAGAGCTGAGATTCCAGGTCCACTTTTTGAGAGTTCGCATCACGGAGTTGCCCCTCTGCTTGGGTCTTCGCTTCTGAAATGCTATGGAGTTGTTGATTGATTTCTGATAACTCAGAATCAATTTGTGCGGCCCGAGTGCTGTACTGCTCTTTGGCTTGCACCAGTTGCATTTTTTCCACTTCAAAAGCGTGTGCTTCTTGAACCGCTTGTTCGGCAGCTGTTCGGGATTGATCAGCGGCAGCAAGCGCAGCCTGATAGTTGGCATTGGCTTGGTCAAGCTCGCTTTGTAACTCGCTCTGAATTAACTGCTGTGCTTTAAGTTGCTTCTCAAGACTCGCCATCTCCTGTGCGCGAGCCAACATCCCCGCCTGCTCAGAGTCCGGTGCATACAACTGAACTCCAGCACGTGTAACGAGATGCCCTTGCGCAGTGACCAAAGCAGCCCCACGGTCAAGCTGTGTGCGTCGCCGTAGAGCATCCTCTAAGGTATCGGCAATATAAATATTGCTCAACCACTCTTGCAAAACATTGGCAATCACTCCAGATGCCTGTACACGTGAAATGAATGGCACAAATCCGGATGGAGCCTTGATCTCTCCAGACTCTAAATCGTCGGTTAAGAGAATGGCCAAACGGCTCGGTGGGGCCTCTTTCGCAAGGCTTAGGGTCTCATTGAGACTTTTACCTGTTAATGCCGCTAGGCGCTCACGTAATACAGACTCGAGAGCAGGCTCCCACCCTTTTTCAACTTTGAGCTCTTGCCAAAGGCGTTTACTCTCTTTTAAACCTTTGCTTTCTAGCCAAGGGCCAATCTTGCCTTGCGCTTGAACGCTGGCCTGCAAAGCACTAAGCGCGCTTAATTTGGCCTCAGTTTGCTGTACATCATGGTTAGCCTTTTGAATCTGATCCAATGCAGTTTGTCGCTTAGCATCAGTAGCGGGCACATGTTCTTGGCTCTGCAGGGCTTTTGCTTTTGCCTCATCTGCTTTGCGCAAAGCCATGATGTGACGATCCGCAGCCATTTGCAAGGCTTGGTCATCTGGTTTACGCATAGTAGTCAACTCATCCTGTAAACGAGTAGACCGTGATGTGGCATCTTCAAACTGCACTTCACCAGCATTGATGCGCTCTTGTAAGCTAACGAGTCGCTGCTCCATGCTCGCTAATGTGGAGCGCGCCTCATCGAGCGCTTGGGTTGCCAACTGAAAACGCTCATCGTAAGAAGGTGCTTGCGATTGAAGGGCCTGAAACTCTGCCTGCAGTTTTGCTTCGTTCTCACTCGCAGACCGAAACTCCTGCTCGGCTTGACGCTGTGCTTGAGCGGCCTCTTTCTCTTGCGTGGTCCAGCGATCCAGCTGGGCTTGCAAATCAGCTACTTGCTCTTGCAGGCGTTGACGGGATTCGTGAACATATTTGATCTCGGCTTCAACCTGGCTAATTTCTGCATTAGTCTCATACAGATCGCCCTGCGCTTTTGACACCACGTCCTGCAGCGCATACTGCTGTGTGCGCATTGTTTCCAGTTCAGCCTCTGCATGACGCAACTTTGCAGTTTCTTCTTCTAATTTGACTTGGGTTTCACGAATCGAGTTGGCGTGTTTTTCTTGTTCCTTGCCTGACTCCGTTTGCTTTACAAACCACAGTAATTGTTGCTGCGATTTCATTTGAGTCAGAAGTTCGTTATGACGACTGGCCACTTCAGCCTGCGCCTCCAAGCGGGCCAACTGCTGCTCTAACTCCCGCAAAATATCTTGTACGCGCACCAGATTCTCTTGAGTATCCTCTAAGCGAGAAGCGGTTTCTTTGCGACGCTCCTTGTACTTCGAAACACCTGCGGCCTCCTCCAAAAACACCCGCAACTCCTCAGGCTTTGACTCCAAAATCCGAGAAATCGTGCCTTGACCAATAATGGCGTATGCACGCGGACCAAGACCAGTTCCCAGAAAAATATCCTGGACATCCTTGCGGCGCACCACTTGATTATTAATGTAGTAGCTAGAGTTACCATCGCGGGTCAAAACACGCTTGACCGAGAGCTCAGCAAAGCTAGACCATTGACCCTGCGCACGACCATCAGCATTATCGAAAATTAGCTCCACACTGGCGCGACCAGATGGCTTTCGTAGGCCAGAACCATTAAAAATGACATCTTGCATCGACTCGCCGCGCAACTCGCTCGCTCTTGACTCTCCAAGTACCCAACGAACTGCATCAATGATGTTCGACTTGCCGCAACCATTGGGACCAACCACACCAATTAACTGGCCAGGTAACTCAAAATGGGTTGGGTCAACAAAAGATTTAAAGCCAGATAATTTGATTGATTTCAGTTGCACGGATGTTCTTCTTAGTAAGGCAAATTAGGGGATTAATGGTCTAAACGTTCTAATCCATGATGATAACAATCCCAGGACCGTTTAACCCTTCCGTGCAAGCCCCAATATAATGATTGTTCAGCATTCAAAATTCAGTTTTTTCTAAAAATCCTTATCAATCCTATAGTTATCCACACCTTATGACGCAAGCCCTACAAAATACCATTGACCAAGCCTGGGAAAACCGTGGCAATCTATCTCCTAGCTCAGCACCGCCTGAAATCAAACAAGCAGTCAGTACTGTTCTGGAGGGCCTAAACAATGGCTCCATCCGCGTTGCTGAGAAGCGGGCGGTTGGCCAATGGGATGTCAATCAGTGGGTTAAAAAAGCGGTTTTACTTTCGTTTCGCCTTGAGGATAATCAACCCATGTCCGCCGGTGGGTTCACTCAGTTTTACGACAAGGTACCCAGTAAATTTGCAAATTACTCGACCGAAGACTTTGCCAAAGGTGGATTTCGAGTGGTGCCCCCTGCTTTTGCGCGACGCGGATCATTCGTTGGCAAAAACGTTGTACTCATGCCCTCCTATGTCAACATTGGCGCCTATGTAGACGAAGGTACGATGGTCGATACCTGGGCAACGGTCGGGTCATGCGCACAAATTGGTAAAAACGTTCACCTCTCTGGCGGCGTTGGCATTGGTGGAGTTTTAGAGCCTATTCAAGCGGGTCCGGTCATCATCGAAGACAACTGCTTTATTGGTGCTCGCTCCGAGGTAGTTGAGGGAGTCGTAATTGAAGAGAATAGCGTTCTCTCAATGGGCGTCTATATTGGCCAGAGTACCAAGATTTACGACCGAGAAACCGGTGAGGTTCATTACGGTCGTGTGCCTGCAGGGTCTGTCGTGGTTCCAGGATCGATTCCTGCCAGCAATGGGAAATACAGCTTATATGCGGCAGTGATTGTGAAAAAAGTTGACGCTCAAACGAGAGCAAAGACGGCCATTAACGAACTCTTGCGCGACTAATCGATGACCTCCGCCCTTGCGCTTACCAAAGAGCTCATTGCATGTCGCTCGGTCACTCCGGCGGATGGCGGCTGCCAAGAACTCATTGCAAAGCGCTTGGCGGCCATTGGCTTTCAAGTCGAAACGATCGTGAGTGGACCGGAGCACTTTTCCGTAACCAATCTTTGGGCAATAAAACGGGGCGCAAACCCCCAAGGTAAAGTTTTAGCGTTTGCTGGGCATACCGATGTTGTGCCAACTGGACCACTTGAGCAGTGGACCAATGATCCATTTACTCCAACCGAGCGCGATCAATTTCTGTACGGTCGCGGCGCGGCGGATATGAAAACCTCCCTCGCAGGTTTTGTGGTGGCAACCGAAGAATTTGTGCAAACAAACCCCGATCACTCTGGATCGATTGCCTTTTTAATTACAAGCGATGAGGAAGGTCCTGCGCATGATGGCACCGTCATCGTGTGCGATCTCCTTAAAAAGAGGGGTCAGAAACTTGACTACTGCATTATTGGCGAGCCCACCTCGGTTGAGCGTCTGGGTGACATGATCAAAAATGGGCGTCGCGGGTCCCTCTCTGGAAAATTAAAGGTCAAAGGGATTCAGGCGCATATTGCCTACCCTCATCTAGGTCGCAATCCAATACATGAGGTTGCTCCAGCCCTTAGTGCATTAGTAGCTAAAGAGTGGGATCGTGGCAATCAATACTTTCAACCGACGAGTTTTCAGATTTCCAATATCCATGCCGGTACGGGCGCAAATAATATTATTCCTGGCGAGCTAGTGATTGACTTTAATTTTCGATTCTCAACCGAAAGTACGCCAGAGCAATTAAAAGCGGGGGTTGAATCGATCTTACGCGATGCCAATGTTCAGTTCAGTATCGACTGGACCTTAGGTGGCGAACCATTCTTAACCGGCGATGGCGAATTAGCGGGCGCTATGCGAGAGGCTATTTTGGCCGAAACCCAGGTTCAGACCGAGCTCTCAACCACCGGCGGTACCAGCGATGGTCGCTTCATTGCTAAAATTTGCTCACAGCTAATTGAGTTTGGCCCCGTGAATGCAACCAGTCACAAGATTGACGAACGCGTGGCACTGAGCTCCATTGAGCCTCTAAAGAATATCTATCGTCGCGCGCTCGAAAAGCTAATTGCCTAACGATTTGCTGGGTTAACCTATCTCGCATGGACCCCATTCCCATACCAACCGATTCGTCCGGCATGACAATTGATGCGTGTTGTCAACGCATTCAGGATCTTTTGGAATCAGCCAATCTTCATTATGGACATGGTGCGAGTAATGCGCAAGCCGAGGCATTGTGGATTGTTAGCAAGCAAATAGAGCAGTCACCCTCTGAAACCCTTGAGCAACTGGAATCGGAGATTTCTCGCGAGCTTAGCCAGAAGGCTTTCAAGGTCGCTCAAGAACGAATTGAGTCGCGTCAACCTCTTGCCTACCTTTTGGGCGAGGCGTGGTTGATGGGGGTACCCTTTGACTGCACTCCACAAAGCATCATCCCGCGCTCATTCATCGCCGAGTTAATCGCTCATGAATCGCTTGAGTCTTGGTTACCCGCGGATGGCAAGGTGCTTGATTTATGTACCGGCAATGGTTCATTGGCAGTTCTCATGGCCCTTTACTACCCTGACTTGCAGGTTGTTGCGAGCGATCTCTCTTTACCGGCTCTAGCTCTGGCTGCCCGTAATCTCGATCGCCATCACCTGAGCGACCGTATTGAATTACTGCATGGTGACCTATGGGAACCCATTGCCAAGCAGGATTTACGATTTGATTTAATTATTTGCAATCCACCTTATGTGAACGAGCAATCGATGCAAGCCCTACCTCCAGAGTACCTTGCTGAACCTCGCGAAGCGCTTGCTGGTGGATCCGATGGCATGGATCTGATTCGTCAGATCATTAACTCAGCCGGCGAGTATCTGCATGGACGAGGTGCACTGGTTCTTGAGATTGGTAATGAGTTTGATCATTTCCAAAAAGCCTTTGGGCATCTTTCCCCCATTTGGCTGGAGGTATCTGCGGGTGATCGACAGGTATGTTTGATTGAGGCAGAGGATTTACGTCGCTAGTGCTAATTAGAACAGGTCGTTCGCAGCAGCAATTGCCTCATCAATCCGCTCGACTGCAATAATTTGTAAATCAGCAATTTTTGATTTTGGCAAATTAGCCTTAGGAACAATCGCGATCTTAAATCCCAATTTAGCAGCTTCCTTAAGTCTCTCCTGACCTCGCGGGCATGGACGAATTTCTCCGGCCAAGCCAACCTCCCCAAATACCACCAAATGTTTTGGTAAGGCGCGATTGCGGATCGAGGATGTAATCGCAAGTAGTACAGCGAGATCAGCAGCAGGCTCAGTAATTTTTACCCCACCCACTGCATTTAGAAAAACATCTTGATCAAAACAAGCAATTCCGGCATGACGGTGCAAAACTGCTAACAGCATGGCCAAACGCGCCTGTTCCAAACCAACTGCCAAGCGCCTCGGATTGGGAATATGAGCCGTATCAACCAATGCCTGAATCTCAACCAATAGCGGCCGACTACCCTCTTGCGTTACCAATACACAGGAACCAGGTACGGTTTGCGGGTGCTGCGATAGAAAAAGAGCGGAGGGATTGTTGACACCCTTAAGACCTTTCTCGGTCATCGCAAAGACACCCAGTTCATTGACCGCACCAAAGCGGTTTTTAATCGAGCGCACTAAGCGAAATGACGAATGCGTATCGCCCTCGAAATACAAAACGGTATCCACAATGTGCTCAAGTACGCGTGGGCCGGCCAGATGACCATCTTTAGTCACGTGGCCAACCAATAAAATACAGATACCGCTTGACTTCGCCAAACGCGTTAACTGAGCAGCACATTCACGTACTTGAGCCACCGAACCAGGCGCTGATGTAAATGCCTCGGAGTACAAAGTTTGAATGGAGTCAACCACCAATACTTGCGGCTGCGCCGCCTCAACCGATAACAACAACTTCTCTAACTGAATCTCTGCCAAGATTTCAAGTTGAGGCGCATTGAGAGAAATTCTTTGTGCACGCAATGCAATTTGAGCGGCAGACTCCTCTCCGGAGCTATACAAAACATCAATCCCTTGCATGCTGAGCTCAGCAAGGGCCTGCAATAGCAAGGTGGACTTACCGATACCAGGATCACCGCCGAGTAAGACCACTCCACCTGCCACTAATCCTCCACCCAAGACGCGATCCAATTCAGCGATCCCCGTAGGTAAACGTGGCGAATCCTGCGCCTCAATGCTCACTAATTTTTGTCGTGGGATTGACTTCGCAAGTCCTTGAAAACGATGGTTGGCGGTCTCGGCTAAAGACTCCTCAAGCGTGTTCCATGCGTCGCATGCAGGACATTGACCCTGCCATTTAGGAGAACTACCCCCGCAGGCTTGGCAAATGTAGAGTGTTTTCGTTTTCGCCATGTCAGTCTAATTTCACGCCAGATTTATTTTCTTGAGCACGTCGTGGGGCATCCTTACGACGCTCTTCTAGGTCTGCAGCACGTGCAGCTGCATCTTTTTGTTTTTGCAAAAACGCTTTTTCATTCTCAGCGCGCTCTTGTGCGCGTTTCGGATCAGCTCGCTCAGCAGCCCGTCTGGCATCGCGCTCAGTCTTAATTCGTTCTTTGATAATTCGTTGGTTTTCATTGAGCAATACCTCTTGTGCCCGAATCGGATCAATTTCACGTCGATACTTTGCACGCGCATCACCAAGACAAGAGTTAACAAAGAACTTGTCATAGCACTCCGCACTCGTTTTCTTCCAACGATATTCAACCCATTCGCGCTGCAAAGTTAGTTGAGCCTCGATTTGATTAAGCTTTTCAAGCTCAAGCTCATCACTGGTGGATGCATTGACCGGAGTAATCGTCAATCCAAAAAGAATGGCAAAGGCTAACGACGGGTTGACATGCTTCATTAAATCTCAACCTTTGCGCCCAACTCGACTAAGCGATTAGCCGGAATGTTGTAAAAATCCGATGGCTTGGCAGCATTTTGCATCATCCAAGCAAAGAGACGCTCGCGCCAAACGGCCATCCCTGGAGATTTGGATGGCGTAATTGCATCACGCGCAAGGAAGAAGGTGGTGTCCATCAGATCAAAGGGTAGGCCATACCGCTTCGTAATCAATTCAAGCACGTTATTGATGTCAGGCATTTCTTTAAAGCCATGCACACTACGAACAACATAAACGTTTCCACCAAGGTCTTTCAACGATAAGCGATCGTCATCTCGAACAAACGGCACATCCCAGGTACTTAACTTTAAGAAAAAGACGCGTTCATGCATCACATGGTTGTGCTTTAAGTTATGGAGCATTGCCGCCGGCACAAAATCAATATGTGGGGTCAGAAATATCGCCGTACCTTCAACTCGATGCGGTGGATGGGTCAATAGGTTCTTAATAAATCCATCGAGAGGAATTGATTCCAAAATCAACTTATCGCGCAACAGTTTGCGTCCGCGATACCAGGTAATTGAACACGTAAACATCACCACGCCAAGTGCTAATGGGTACCAACCCCCATCTTTTAGCTTAATAAGAGTGGCGGCCCAAAAGCTGATATCAATCGCCAAAAAAACTACGATCATCATCAAAATAATGATCGGATTAATATGCCACTCACGACGCATCACAATGCTTAACAAAATCGTGGTTACCAGCATCGTGGAGGTAACGGATAGTCCGTATGCTGCTGCCAAGCTTACAGACTCCCTAAACTCCAATACGGTGACGATTACCATAATTAGTAACGCCCAATTAACAGCCGGTATGTAAATCTGACCGCGCTCAGAGACCGAGGTATGCAAGATATTCATTCGCGGCACAAAACCCAGAAGAATGGCTTGATTAATTAGAGAGAAAGCGCCAGAAATCACTGCCTGAGAAGCAATCACCGTTGCGGCAGTTGCCAAGCCGATGACAGGCCACAAAGCCCACTCTGGAACCATGAGATAAAACGGGTTTGATATAGCAGTTGGGTTTGCCAACAGTAGTGCACCTTGACCTAGATAATTAAGGAGCAAGCAAGGCAACACTATAAATAACCATGTTAGGCGGACTGGCCTCTTCCCAAAATGTCCCATATCAAGATAGAGAGCCTCCACGCCTGTAACTACTAGAACGACTGCTCCCATCACAATAAATGCGGTTAGAGGATGATCGATCACAAAATGTATGGCATACATGGGATTAAATGCCCAGACTATTCCGGGTGAATGGGTTATGTTCATAACCCCTAAAAAGGCCAAAACAAGAAACCATGTCAAGGTAATGGGGCCAAATAATTGACCAACCGCTGATGTGCCATATTTTTGAATTAGAAATAGACACACCAAAATAATCAGTGAAATCGGAATTACTGCATCTGCGAGAGCTGGGGTTGCCACAGCAATGCCCTCAACTGCTGAGAGTACAGAAATCGCTGGGGTAATCACTGACTCACCCAACAACATACAAGCACCAAACATCCCGAGCACCATCACTAAGAAATATTGCTTCGAATCACTTTTCATGGAGCGCAAAGCAAGCGCCATCAGGGATAAGACACCGCCCTCGCCTTTGTTATCAGCACGCATAACCACAAAGACATACTTGAAGGTCACCACAATAAGAAGAGCCCAGATCATCATGGAGATCACGCCAAATAGGGCTTCGTTCGAGAACGCAATGCCATGTTCTGGGCTAAAGCATTCTTTGAGAGCGTACAACGGGCTAGTACCAATATCACCGAAGACGATCCCCAAGGCCGCAAGCATCATGATTGGCAAACTCTTCTTCTGATGCTCACCACTACTCGAGATTTCGACTGGCTCTAATAGGGATGAATTTGAGTACTCAGGCTTACTAATCGTCATTCAACAATTGGGTAAAAATGATCTTGTGGCTATGATACGCCCTTTAAACCACTTAAAACAGGGGAAAGCTCGACAGGTGAAAGTAAAAAATGGTAGAATCTAAGGCTCAGGCGCGGGGTGGAGCAGTCTGGCAGCTCGTCGGGCTCATAACCCGAAGGTCATAGGTTCAAATCCTATCCCCGCAACCAATCTCTCAAGCCTTTCCGATTCGTAATACCTATCTTTAGGTGTTCACTGTAATTGGCTAGTCGTGATGCCACAATCGCTTTCCCTTTGGTCTTAGGAACTCAACGGTAAAGTCATCAGTAGTGGCGTGCCAATGCTGTGCGCCAGTTCGGGTAGTTTCAAGAAGCGGAATTTGATTGTCTCGATATCGTTCTTTCACAACGTTATGTGGATGCCCATACCGGTTTCGATATCCATGCTGAGAAAATGCCGCGGTTGGTTGGATAGCATCAAGCC
>JBEDHB010000033.1:0-11001 GCA_041174325.1 Pseudomonadota bacterium | reverse complement strand
CAGCCCGATTAAAAAAGGCCAGCATATCGTTAGCAATGAATTTGGAATGCGCTGACTCAAAATCCGCAGCAATCAGACAATATTCGGCAATCTCATTGGGCCATTTCGCCTCCTTAGCCCACTCCTGGATTTCTGCTAGAGGGATGGTTCTTAATAAACAAGCTATACGTTGTTTTAGCTCTGGGCTCGCTAAAGTAACTAGGTGCATTGCATATCGAATATTCTTTTGAGCATCTTCCTGATGCCACTGTTTCTCAAAGCCGCCTGGTAAAACATAAGGCAGGGCCTTGCATTGATTGAGGGTTTCAATAAAACGAATCGGCTCTGTTTCTTCCATGGCGCGGGCCAGTTCTTGCCAGATGCGCTCTTTTGATAAGGTTTTTAATTCAAGCGCCTCAACCATCCGCTTCATATGAATGAGGGTTTCTGGCGCCAGGTGGAAATCTGGGAAACGTGCCGCGAATCGGGCGACGCGCAATATCCTTAAGGGGTCTTCTAAAAAGGCATTCGATACGTGTCGCAATACACCCGCCCTCAGATCGGCCTGACCACCATAGGGATCAACGATCTCTCCGACTGGCTCACCGACTTCATTCACCTCTTGGGCCATGGCATTCATTGTCAAGTCGCGCCGAAGCAGATCCTCTTCTAGGGTCACGCTTGGGTCTGCATGAAAAATAAAGCCTTGGTGGCCTGGTGCTGTTTTGCGTTCAGTCCTAGCTAGAGCATATTCAGCATTCGTGATAGGGTGTAAAAAAACTGGGAAATGGCTACCCACTGGCCTAAATCCCTTTTGCACCATTTCATCGGCCGTACTACCAACCACCACATAATCCGTATCATGAATTGCTCTTCCAAGCAAACGGTCCCGTACCGCTCCGCCAACTTGATAAATCTTCAAGTCAGTAAGCTCTCAATGCGTTGTTTGGTAATCCTAAATTCATCAACCAAAGCGTCTTTTCCACCAGCGGCCAATACATTGGGAATACTCATGGAGGCAATGTTGTCGCGCGACATTAAGGTGGGGCCTGGGCCAAACTCAAATGCTAATGCCTGTAGGTATCCAACCCAATTCGGCAATGAAATAATGAGGCGATCCTTACCAACCTTGCGAGCTGCAAAATCAACCAATTGCTTCATCGTAAATACCTCAGGGCCTACCAAATCATAGGTCTGATGAATAGTATTTGGATGCGTTAGTGCCATTACAAATGCACTAGCAACATCGTTCACGCTCACTGGCTGGAATTGGGCATGGGAATATGCCAATGGAATCACTGGGAATAGCTTCGCTAAGCTAGCAAAGGTGTTAATGAATTGATCTTGCTCTCCAAAAATAACCGATGGTCTAAAGATCGTCCAATCTAAACCACTGCCTCTTACACGATTCTCACCGTCGCCTTTACTACGTTGGTACATTGACGGACCATTCGGGTCGGCACCCAAAGCACTCATATGTAAATAGCGTCTGAGTTGCTGGGCTTTCATGGCCTCAATAATCGCCTGAGGTAAGTCCACATGAGCTCTCTTAAAACCAGGGCCGTATGGATTTGCTACTTGATCTTGCAAGATGCCGACTAAGTTGATAACCGCTCCGTGTGGCTTTACATCCCCACATAATCGCTCAATCACCCCGGGCTGATTCACATCTGCCTCAACCAGCGTCACACTTGGCAATAGTCGAAGGTCTCGCATTGCGCTATAACGCCGAGATGGAATCAAGACGGAATACCCTTTACTCTGCAGCTTCTGACTAATGGTCTTGCCAACAAAGCCGCTGCCACCAATTAATAAGATGTCATGTTTCATGGTAGTTCACTCAATACAGCAGTTTTAGGTGCAATCACTCCAAGCCGCTGTTTCATGGGAGTGGTTTGGCCATCCATTAAAAGTGAATAGTAGCTCGCATTTGCAAGTACATTCTTAACGTACGTCCGAGTCTCGTTAAAGGGGATGGATTCCACAAAAATTGCCCCTTCGGTGGATTGATTTAGCCTTTCTCGCCAAGATTTAGGCCGAGATGGGCCGGCATTGTAGGCGGCAGATGCTAATACCCAAGAGTCATCGAGATCTTTTAAAACCATATTTAAGTAATGACTACCCAAGGTCAAATTAGTTTGCGTTTCTTTAAGACGGTCATTGGTATACGAATTCATGCCAATTTTCTTAGCAACATACTTAGCGGTATTAGGCATAACCTGCATCAAGCCTGAAGCGCCCACTGACGATGATGCATTGGTAATGAAACGTGACTCTTGACGAATCAAACCATAGGCCCAGGCTAAGTTCAAATCAATATTTTTAGCAATCGGGCTAAGTTGATCCTTAAAGGGCATTGGATAGCGAAGAGCAAAATCATGCTCGCCTTTTGTACGATCGGCCGTATTGACTGTTCGGTCATATAAATGGATCCGTTTGGCGTATTCTGCGGCAGCTAATAATTGGCGATCGCTCATGCCACGCAATTCCCAGTTCCACTCACGATTGCCTTCAAAGCGAAGGTTCATGGCATAAAAACGCTCGGCCCGAGTAAATCCAGGGCGTTTTCCCATTTCCCTGATTTCAGTATCGCTGACCTTTACTTTAGGCGGAATAATAATGGGCTTACCCAGCTCCTCACGCGCTAACTGTCCATAAAAATTAAACTGGTCCTCCAGTAACTGAAACTGAGCCTTGGCTTTCTCAGAGTCTCCCAATTCTTTCAGCGATCTTCCATACCAGTAGGTCCATGCGGGATCACGCTGGCGAACCATTGGATTCATAGATTGAATCGACTCGCTCACCAGCTGCCAATCATGGGCACGTAAAGCAGTGCGCACTTTCCATTCCTGAGTTTCTGCCGATAGTAACTGATTAAACCCCAACTGTTGTTGGCGTCGATACGCATCGTATGCATTTTGATCTAAACGTTTTGCTAAAAATTGCCCGATCACGCCCCATGCCATCGCTTGATCTTCTTTGTTATAGCGCAAGTTCGTTTGCAAAAAGTCGCGGTATGTTTTACTCGGATCCGCTCTTGCACTTCGCACAATACTAGCAATCGGATCATCGCCACCCATGCGTCGCCCTGCAGTTTCAAAATTCATTTCAGCAGCTGCCCGACCAAGTGCTCTCGCTTGAGAGCTTGAGAGGCCATTTGCCCGCACTAATACGGGTACCAGTTCTTGGCAAGCCGATCCAAACTGGCGGGGATCAATCAAGATTTTCAGCGCATCCTGTCCAATAACTCTTGGATCTTCTTGTTTTGAGAGTCTTGATTGAAGTGCATAGCATTTGACATTCGTATCGTCATCCAGCACAAACTTAAGATATTCACTGTCGAATTGCGTCCAATCCTTCCGCTTTCCCAAAACCAACAGCCAGTCGTTGCGCATTCGATCTGCGATCGCACTGCCTTCATAAGTACTCATAAAAGCTCGAACCTCATTATCCACACTGCTCTCGGCAAGAGATTCATTACTTTTATCAAACATTTGGGGCTTAATCTGAAAATAGCGGACATAATCCAAATAAGGGTAATTACTTAATAATGCAGATAGCTGCTGAGATCGTTGAATGTCATTTTTCCGCGCCGCATCACGAAGCTCAATAAATGTTTTATCTAAATCCGATATCGGGGCCTCCGCTAACTTGTTTTCGCTGAGCTTTATAGAGCCCACATTTTTGGCAAGAGCATGTCCAGAGAAAAAGCTTCCCAGGATCAACATCAAAATTACAATATTTGCTTGCTTAACCATTATTTAAATAATTTACTCTTTGTAGAACATCTTTCATTTTCACTCGATAATTACAATCATGCACAGCCCAATTAATCAACTCCGACAAAATTTGCTTCATAAACGAAACGAATTTTCGAAAAATCCCTCTTTTTCTAAGGCTTATTCGGATCTTTTACTCTATATTGAGATTTTTCTATCCGATGTCAATTGCAACTTTAATTCGATTGGTTTGTACTGGCCCTATAAAAACGAGCCCGATCTTAGACAAACTCTTATTAAATGGCAAAAATCAAGAGAAAATAGAATACTTCTCCTATCTTCCGTAAGAGCTGATAACCATTTAGATTTTTATTCGTGGTCCGAGACAGCTCCCATGATTAAAAATCAATTTGGAATTCCTGAACCCGACCCAAGCTCCTCTTCCGTCTTGCGTATGACGCCAGACTGTATATTTATTCCATGCGTGGGGTGGCGCAAATACCTAAATCATTATTGGCGCTTAGGTTATGGTGGCGGATATTTTGATCGAACAATTCAAAATCTAAAAGAGCATGGGGCAATATTTAAGACCGTTGGAGTCGCTTATGAGTGGCAAGAAGTTACGGAAAGCGAGTGGTCACCATTGAGTCATGATCAACCACTCGATTATGTCTTAACGAACGTTGGCTTGCATAGTTAATAAGTCTATTAAACTAAATTTAGATTCTTGGTGATGCGCAAAACTGGTTCCGCCTGATTAAGGCAATAAAAATGTAGTCCTGGCGCCCCTGAATTCATTAGTTTTTCACAAAGACTTGTGACCACTTCTTCTCCAAATGATTTGATTGAGGCCGTATCATCGCCATAAGATTGAAGTCTCAATCGAACCCAACGAGGAACCTCCGAACCGCAGGCATCTGAAAATCGAAGTAACTGGGCGCTACTGGTTATAGGCATAATCCCTGGAACAATCGGTATATCAACACCCTTTTTCTTAACATCATCGACAAATCGAAAGTACGAATCGCTATTAAAAAAATATTGGGTAATTGCTGAATTTGCACCTGCTTGAACTTTTTGTACAAAGAACTCAACATCCTTGTCGGGCGATTTTGCTTGTGGATGAACCTCAGGATATGCCGCCACTTCAATATGGAACCAATCAGCAGTTTCTAAACGAATGAACTCCACAAGTTCGTTTGCGTGATGAAATTCACCGTATTGACCCATACCAGATGGCAAATCTCCTCGCAGAGCGACCATTCTTCTAATCCCTAAATCTCTAAAATATCTGAGGAGTTCCCTAACCTGGTCTCTAGAGTTTCCAACGCAAGACAAATGTGGGGCCACCGCCTGACCTGATTTTTGGATTTCCCTAACAGTCTGCAGGGTACCCGCTTGAGTTGAACCTCCTGCACCATAAGTAACTGAATAAAACGATGGTCGGATTTGGCTATTCAATAACTCCCTAGTTTTCAAAAGTTTTTCAAAACCATCTGATGTTTTGGGGGGGAAAAATTCGATACTTAATTCCATATTTGGACCTTTAGGGCTTTAGTAGCGATACGTTTCAGGCTTAAATGGGCCATCTTTTTTAACGCCAATATAGGTAGCCTGTTGATCGGAAAGCTCTGTCAACTGTGCGTTCAATTTCTTAAGTTGCAGGCGAGCAACTTTTTCATCTAAATGCTTAGGCAAGGTGTAGACCCCGACAGGGTATTTATTGGTTCCTGCAGCACCCCAGAGTTCAATCTGCGCAATCACTTGATTAGCAAACGAAGAGCTCATGACATAGGAGGGATGGCCCGTACCGCAGCCCAAATTGACTAAGCGGCCCTTGGCCAAAATAATAAGGCGCTTTTCAGGAAGGCCGTTTGCGGCGGGGAAGATCACATGATCAACCTGCGGCTTAATTTCTTCCCATTGGTATTTTTCAATACCAGCAATATCAATTTCGTTATCAAAGTGACCGATGTTGCACACAATCGCTTGATCTTTCATCTTCTTCATGTGATCGTGCGTAATGACATGATAGTTACCGGTTGCGGTAACAAAAATATCGGCTTTATCAGCGGCATACTCCATCGTTACCACACGATATCCTTCCATCGCGGCCTGCAGTGCGCAGATGGGATCGACTTCGGTAACCCATACTTGAGCAGAGAGGGCACGCAATGCTTGGGCCGAACCTTTACCCACATCGCCGTAACCCGCCACAACGGCAACTTTGCCGGCAATCATGACGTCGGTAGCGCGCTTAATCGCATCAACCAAAGATTCGCGGCAACCGTACAAGTTATCAAATTTGCTCTTGGTTACGGAGTCATTGACATTAATGGCCGGGAAATGCAACTCGCCCTTAGCGTGCATTTGATAGAGGCGATGCACGCCCGTGGTGGTTTCCTCCGTAACACCATTGATTTTGGCTAATCGTGTTGAATACCATGTTGGGTCAATCGCCAATTTACTCTTAATCGCCGCAAAGAGAATACGCTCTTCCTCGCTCGTTGGATGATTCAGAACGGCTTGATCTTTTTCAGCCTTGGTTCCCAAATGGAGTAGCAAAGTTGCGTCGCCACCGTCATCTAAGATCATATTGCTGTAACCACCGTCGGCCCACTCAAAGATCTTGTGAGTGAAATCCCAGTACTGCTCAAGGGTCTCACCCTTGATTGCAAATACTGGGGTACCATTAGCAGCGATTGCAGCAGCGGCATGATCTTGCGTTGAAAAAATATTGCACGACGCCCAACGCACTTCGGCGCCCAAAGCCTCAAGCGTTTCGATGAGAACAGCGGTCTGAATGGTCATGTGCAGCGATCCGGTGATGCGCGCGCCGCGTAATGGCTGCTTGGCGGCAAACTCTTCGCGAATCGCCATCAAACCAGGCATCTCAGTTTCGGCAATTTTGATTTCTTTGCGGCCAAAGTCGGCCAAACCAATATCGGCAATTGCAAAATCGCCATTTAACCTCAAATCAGTAACAGTATTCATGAATAGCTCCAGCTAAAGAATGCCAGTGGAGCCAGTATTGACTCGCTAACCACTAGCATTCGGGTTAGCGAGCGCAGTTGCAATGAAGTTACTGGGTAACTCCCCTTCAAGCCTGGGGGGCGACGTTTCGCCCCTTGCAACGCTCCTTGAAGGAATTGCATAAATTGTAATCAATTTTAGGCTAGAGGCCTGCCGCAGCCTTCAAAGCAGCTGCCTTGTCCTTGCGTTCCCAAGTAAATTCGGGCTCCTCGCGGCCAAAATGGCCATATGCAGCGGTCTTTTTATAAATAGGCCGCAGGAGATCAAGCATTTTTACAATACCCTTCGGGCGAAGGTCAAAATGCTCAGATACTAACTTTGCAATCTGCTCATCGGCAATCTTGCCAGTACCGAAGGTGCTAACCATAACCGATGTGGGGCGCGCCACACCAATCGCATACGAGATCTGAATTAGGCATTTGCTTGCTAGACCAGCAGCGACCACATTTTTGGCGACATAACGGCCAGCATAGGCAGCGGATCGATCCACCTTGGATGGGTCTTTCCCAGAAAATGCGCCGCCGCCATGAGGGGCTGCGCCTCCGTAGGTATCCACAATAATTTTGCGCCCAGTGAGGCCGCAATCGCCTTGCGGACCACCAATCACAAAACGACCGGTTGGATTCACCAAATATTTAATATCGCCTTTAATTAAATGCTTGGGTAAAACCGGTTTGATAATTTCTTCAATGACCGCTTCACGTAACTTCTCCAAAGGAATATCTGCAGCATGCTGGGTCGATAGCACTACGGTATCAATCGAGTCTGGCTTTCCATCCACATAGCGCAAGGTCACTTGGGATTTTGCATCGGGGCGCAACCAATTAAGACGCCCATCGCGACGCAATTGGGATTGGCGCTCCACTAGACGATGCGATAAATAGATTGGCAGAGGCATTAGCTCAGGGGTCTCATCGCAGGCATAACCAAACATTAACCCTTGATCGCCGGCGCCTTGATCTAAACCATCATCGTGCGCTTTATCAACGCCTTGGGCAATATCAGGGCTTTGTTTGTCATAGGCTACTAAAACTGCGCAGCCTTTATAATCAATCCCATACTCAGTGTTGTCATAACCAATCTCGCGCAAGGTATTGCGTGCGACTTGAATGTAATCGACATTGGCATTGGTCGTGATTTCACCAGCTAGAACAACTAAACCAGTATTACAAAGTGTCTCGGCAGCAACCCGTGCCTTAGGATCTTGCGCCAAGATGGCATCTAAGATCGAATCTGAGATTTGGTCTGCAACTTTATCGGGGTGTCCTTCAGAAACGGATTCTGAGGTAAAGAAGTAATCGTTGGCCATTCTATTCTCCATTTAATTAAGCACTGACAACACCACGTGCCGGGGAATACAACGGCGACGCTTTAGCAGATTTTTTTAATTCGCCCCGCAAGTTGTCTTTAACTCGGCGAATACGTGAATTCTATCGCATCTATCGAATGGCCGCCAAACCCTATATTGAATTGAATATCATTAGCACATGTCACATTGGGCATTGCATTTCATTCTAAAAGGTGTAGCCAGCCTCCCCTTGGGTTTAGCCCAGATGCTGGGTGGCTTGGGAGGAATTGTGGCCTATGCCTTTTCCCCCCATTTTCGTGGCTTATTTCAAGAAAACTATCGCAATGCCATGTATCTGCATGGCAGGGCAATGCGGCCATTTAAAGCAGCGGCAGCCTCCGGAATGCTCTTTATCGATAGTCTTTGGATTTGGCATAACCCTCAAAAGGCTTTAGGCCGGGCTGATGTTCAAGACTGGAGCCTAGTCGATCAGGCGGTTCAAGAGGGCAAGGGCTTGGTGATGCTCACCCCCCACCTTGGGGGCTTTGAAATCATCCCCCGAATATTGGCCAATCATTTCCCGGCAACGATTTTGTATCGACCGGCTCGTCAAGAATGGTTAAATGATCTGATTGAAGAGCAACGCGCCTATCCAAACATGCACTTTGTACCCACCAATTTGCACGGAGTACGAAAAATGGTCAAAGCCCTGCAAGAGGGCGAAGCAATCGGCATTCTTCCCGATCAGGTACCCAGCGGTGGCGACGGAGTGTGGGTGAAGTTTTTTAACCGCTACGCTTACACCACGCCCCTGCCGGCTCGTTTAGCCAACCGCAACCAAACCCCAGTCATCCTATTTTCTGCCATTCGTAAATCACTTGGTGAAGGTTGGGTCATTAAAGCGCAACGCCTAAAAGCGTTTTCAGAGGATCCTCATCGTGCCGCCACCCAAATGAACGAGGCGATTGAATCAGTGATTCTTGAAGCCCCGGAGCAATTTATTTGGTCATACAACCGGTATAAACACCCGGAGGGCGCCGAGCTTCCGCCCCAAGAATAACGATTTCGATGAGCTGGCTACATACCCTTTTCAATTACATTGGTCTGAGTATTCTCAAGCTTTTTGCTTTCCTACCCTATCCATGGACGGTTCAAATCGGATACGCCCTCGGATCGCTATTCGGCCGACTCCCCCACCAACGTAAATATGTGGTCCTTCGAAATTTACAGCTTTGTTTTCCGAATCTCACTCCCAATCAAATACACACATTGGCCAATGAACACTGGCGCCTCTTAGGCCGCGCTGTGATTGAGCGAAGCCGTGTTTGGCTAGGCAGTGCAGAACAAATTTTCTCCATGGTCGATATTGAGAGTGAAATTCCTTTGGGCGACAATAAACCCCGAATTTTGGTTATTCCCCACTTTGTCGGTTTTGAGTGTGGATTCATGGCGCTTTCCGCCCTTGGGGAGAAAAATGGCTGGCAGCGTGGCGCAGGTTTTTATCAAAACATGAAAAACCCATTTTTCAACCAAAAGATCATTAAATGGCGTAATCGCTTTGGTGCCAAATCCATTAATCGACAGAATAGGCTCTTTGATTTGATCCGTGAGATTCGTAAAGGTAATTTTGTAGTGATTGCTCCTGATATTGATTTGGGACCAAAAGACTCGGTTTTTGTGCCCTTCTTTGGCATTCAAACCAATACGATCACTGCGATATCGCGTCTAGCAAAAGCATGTGATGCGGAAGTGTGTTTAATGATTACAACGCTCAACACTGATCAGAGTAAATATGTTTGCCGAATCCTTAAAGCGTTACCGAATTTTCCAAGCGATGATCCAGTCGCTGACACCACGCGATTAAATCAATACTTTGAGGAAGAAATACGTCAACGTCCTGCTGAATACTATTGGGTTCATAAGCGCTTTAAATATCGCCCTCCGGGAGAAGCAAGCTTGTATGATTAAGTTCACAGAAATTAATTGCATGCTATGACCCGATTACGCTTTACCAAAATGCATGGTGCCGGCAATGACTTTATTGTCATTGATGCGACTCGCCAAGATATTCGCTCGATTACCCCAACGATTTGGCGCAAACTAGCACATCGCCAACTTGGTATCGGGGCTGATCAAATCTTGCTCGTGGAACAAAGCAGCCTGCCAGATGTTGACTTTAAATACCGCATCTTGAATGCGGACGGTGGCGAAGTCGAGCAATGCGGTAATGGTTCGAGATGCTTTGTTCGTTTTGTTCACGAAGAAGGCCTAAGTACTAAAAATGAAATCAGAGTTGAAGTACGTAATGGTCTTCTAACCCTCAAACGATTGGCAAACGGCTATGTGGAAGTTGACATGGGCAGCCCAATCTTTACCCCTCATGACATTCCATTTAATCCCTCAGGTCTCACGAGCAAACAAGAAATGCATGAGACGCTTTATGCACTTCCTCTTAGTCGCAACAGCGGTGCGCATGCGGATTGGATTACTGCTCTATCGATGGGCAACCCCCATGCCGTTCAAGTGGTCGAAGATATTGATAGCGCACCCGTTCTGATGGATGGGCCACTGATTGAGTCCCATCCTGCCTTTCCGAATAGAGTCAATGCGGGCTTTATGCAAGTTCTCGATCGCCATACAATTCGATTACGAGTCTACGAACGTGGTGCGGGTGAGACCCTATCATGTGGCACAGGAGCGTGTGCTGCTGTTGTATCAGGCATCCGCCGTGGACTACTAGACTCACCAGTGAAAGTAAACACCCGCGGCGGGGAGCTTGAAATTCTGTGGGATGGCTTTCTGAATGCCAATACCCCCGTTTTGATGCGTGGGCCCACCCAAACCGTGTACCAGGGCGAAATTGATTTAGATACGCTTTAAATTCCGTACTTGGCGCGGTAATTTTGAACTGCGGCTAGATACGTTTGCAATTGCTCATCATGCGATTGCTGTAAATAACGCATTAGGCTATCCAAATTAGCG
>JBEDHB010000032.1:0-11009 GCA_041174325.1 Pseudomonadota bacterium | reverse complement strand
CTCTTTTTGCTCTTCGCGATACTGATTCTGAAACACTCGGAGTCGCGCATCAATCACCGACCCTAAATAAAAATCATTCGCCGCAGCCGAGCGTGCAATTTTGAGTTGTTCAATTGCCGATGGCCAAGCCCCCTCAGTAGCGAACTTTTCAGCAAGTGCATAGTGCCGCAAACCAATCTTTTTGTCTTGGTCATACGCGCGGGCTAATAAATCCCACCAGATCGTCTCGTTGGGCTGCGCTTTGGTCTTGGCTCGTAACAAAGTAATTGCTTCATTGGTCCGACCCAAACGAAGTTCCGCATTAACCATAGCCACGGCTGCAGAGAATGAGAACGGATGGGCCTTGGCAGCATTTTGCGCATATTGCAAAGCCTCCTCTGGCTTGCCTCGTGCAAGCGCTAACTCGGATGCCGTGTAATCAAACGATAAGCTCTGACGCTGCACGGGGGAGCCTGGGGCCAAGACATTTTGTGCGATGGCCCTAGCCTTTTGCAAAAAACCTTCAGCCTGATCAAAGCGCCCCTGCCGTTGGGCAACCAAGGCTAAGCCATAGTAGCCCTCCATTTGCTTTTCGGGAGCCGCTTGTTTACTCAAACTCTCAAATAAATTACGTAAATCAAATAAGCCACTGGTACTCCCACTTTGTTCGATGCGAGCTCGGGCTTTAATTAAATAAAACTCGAGTGCGCTGGGTACCCGATTTTGTGCAACCGTTCTCGCCCGGTCCTGCATATCAGCAATTCGGTCGGTGGTTAATGGATGGGTACGCAAATATCCTGGTACGCCGCTATCCATAATCCCGTAAGCCTTTTGCAATCGCTGAAAGAATGCTGGCGCACCATTCACATCGTAACCACTTGCTTGCAAGATCTGAAAGCCAACCCGATCCGCCTCGCGCTCCGCATCCCGCGAATACGAGAGTTGATTCTGAATCGCCAAGGCCTGACCACCCGTAATCAGACCGGCGGCAGCACCGGGATTACTAGCGGCCGCTAGCGCACCAAGCACAATGCCAGCCAATGCAATGATGGAATTGGTACCTTGGCGCTCTAAAGAGCGTGCCAAGTGACGTTGTAGCACATGGCCAATCTCATGGCCCATCACTGAAGCGACCTCTGAGTCAGTCTCGGCGGCAATTAAGAGCCCCGTATGAAACCCAATAAATCCGCCGGGTAATGCAAACGCATTAATCGATGGATCCTTCACCGCAAAGACCTCATAGTCGTACGCCGCACTGCCTTGGGCATTCGCTCCACCGAGTTGCAAACGTTTTGCGGCTTGCATCAAGCGCCGCTCCATCGAGTTCAGGTAATCGTAAATTGGCCAATCGTTGGAAAAATCCCGATCCCTACGAATCTCCCGCATGATCTGCTCACCAATCTTGCGCTCATCCAAGGGGCTTAGCGCATCACCACCTGGATCCCCCATATCGGGTAACACCAAGGTGGGTTGCGATTGCAAAGCATTGCGTGAAGGCAAATTGGCTGAGCGCGCCTCCGGCGACTGAATCACGCGCCCAAGGTTCTCCTTAGCTGCGCTGTCTTGGGTGACCGACACCCCAGGTTGCTGAGCAAAGGAAGAGACGCTTAAGACACCGCTTAAGCACAAAGCAACAATTCGTTTTACTTGCTTCCCCATGCCTATATGGTAAAACCTCTCATATGAACAAACTGACCCATTTTGATTCCAGTGGCCAAGCGCACATGGTCGATGTTGGCGACAAGGCCTCTACCCACCGGGTAGCGATTGCGACTGGATGCATTCAAATGAATCCTAACACCTATAAACTCATTGAGTCGGGTGGTCACAAAAAGGGGGACGTACTTGGCATTGCCCGGATCGCCGGAATTCAGGCAGCCAAGAAAACAGCTGATCTCATTCCCCTTTGCCACCCAATTGCACTCACCCATGTGAGCATTGAGTTCCGATCCGATCAAACCAGCCACACGATTTATTGTCAAGCCAGAGCCGAGACCACGGGGCCCACTGGTGTTGAAATGGAAGCGCTCACCGCCACTCAAATTGCCCTGTTAACGATTTACGACATGTGTAAAGCCGTGGACCGTGGCATGGTGATGAGCGATATCAAGCTGCTGGAGAAGAGTGGTGGTAAATCAGGCGATTGGAAGGCGAGCTAGGCGCTCGCCCCGACTGAATAACCTATTTACCTACCCGGCACTCAGCCGGCAAAAGCTTAGCGGGTAAATTCGTTTGCTCCGAACGGCACGACCAGCCACCAGACCAAGTAACTAAATTACTTTGTGAGAGGTCAATCGCACGGGGTGAAGCCACATCTGGCTCATTGGTTGGAATCAATATCAAGCTATTTTTGCCATCGGGCGCTACCGACGTTTGGTAATCAATCGCAATGGCCCCGCTTGGCAAGATCTCAATCTCTTTCACACTCCGCGTTGGTGTAAATGAAAAAGACTCTTGGGTAACCCGATCCATTGGGCTTGGTCCTTTACTAGCGTATGCCTCAGTCACCGCCAATTTAGCGCTAGAGGCAAGATTTAATCCTTCTACGACACGCCCACGGGCAATGTAATCTTGATACTGCGGCACAGCGACAGCAACTAGGATACCAATAATGGCCACAACGACCATGACTTCAATTAATGTAAAACCCCGTTGATCGTCATTAACTTGATGATGTGTATGCATAAAAAAATCCCCTCCTTGATGGACCTCTATCTTCGGACAGAAATCCATCGCAGAGGGGCTTATTGGTTGTCAGTAATCCTTGATTTTAATATCAGTGCTTAAGCAGCTTTGGACTTACTTTTAGCACGACGCTTCATTAACTCACCGTAAGCCATTACACCAATCGCGCCAGCAATACCAGCAATGGTGGCGTATGAGGTAATGTCCTCGCCAAATTGTTTAACAATCGCTGGGTCTGTAACCATCATGCCGCCAGCAATCCAGCCTAAGAGGCCGGCACCAGCAGTCACAATCAGTGGGAAGCGATCGATCAAGAATAAAACCACCTTACTACCCGCGATGATGATCGGCACAGAAACGATCAAACCAAAAACCACGTAACCAATTTGATGAGCTGAGTCATCAACCTGACCAGCAGCACCGGCAATCGCCAATACGTTATCCAAGCTCATCACGATATCAGCCACAATGATGGTCTTAATCGCAGCAAACAATTTATCAGGAGCATCTAAATTGTGCTCTTCCTCATCGTGCTGAACCATTAACTTGTAACCGATCCACAAAAGTAACGCGCCGCCAACGAGTTTTAAGAACGGGATTTGCAGCAAGGTTACCGCAAAAGCAACCAAGATGACACGCAAAATAATGGCTCCGGCGGTGCCCCAAATGATGCCTTTTTTACGCTGATTTGGGTGCAAATTGCGGCAAGCCAATGCAATCACTACTGCATTGTCACCGCCTAACAATAGATCGATGATGATGATTTGAATCACGACCGACCAATCAATGATTGCTAAAAATTCCATGTCTTCCTCTAATTGTTATTCGTTTTACCCAAACACTTTCGATCTATCGCCAGTCATTACAACTGAATTCACAAACTAAATCATTGCTTTCAGTAAAGCCGCCATCTCGGAAGGGTTTTTGGTGACCTTAAATCCACACTCTTCCATTACCGCTAACTTAGCATCCGCAGTATCAGCCCCGCCAGAAATCAATGCGCCAGCGTGGCCCATGCGCTTGCCTGGGGGCGCCGTCACACCTGCAATGAAGCCCACGACTGGCTTTTTCATATTGGTCTTGCACCAACGCGCAGCCTCAACCTCATCTGGACCGCCAATTTCGCCGATCATAATGACCGCATCAGTCTCGGGGTCTTCATTAAACATTTTCATGATGTCAATGTGCTTCAAACCATTAATGGGATCACCACCGATACCAACGGCGGTTGACTGGCCCAATCCGATCGCGGACAGCTGTCCAACGGCTTCGTAGGTTAAGGTACCAGAACGACTGACAACCCCTATGCGCCCTTTACGGTGAATGTGACCAGGCATGATGCCAATCTTGATTTCCTCGGGAGTAATCAAACCAGGGCAATTAGGTCCCAACAACAAGGTCTTCTTGCCACCCTTGGCTTCTTTTTGCAACATCTTGTTGCGAACCTCAAGCATGTCGCGCACTGGAATCCCCTCGGTGATGCAAATCACCAAATCGAGATCGGCCTCAACTGCCTCCCAAATCGCTGCTGCAGCCCCTGGGGGTGGCACATAGACCACCGAAACGGTTGCGCCTGTTTCTTTTGCGGCGTCTTTCACGGTTCCAAAAATTGGAATCCCAAAAATCGACTCACCGGCTTTTTTAGGGTTCACGCCTGCCACAAAACAATTTTTACCATTGGCGTATTCCTGGCACTTCTCCGTATGAAACTGTCCGGTCTTACCAGTAATTCCTTGGGTGATAACGCGTGTATTTTTATTAATCAAGATTGACATAGTGATTTCCTCAAATTAGATGGTCGCTTACTTGCCACTGACCGCTGCAACCACCTTCGTTGCCGCCTCGGCCATTGAATCAGCACTGATGATGGGCAATCCCGAGTCAGCCAAAATCTTTTTGCCTATCTCTTCATTGGTACCCTTCATCCGAACCACTAAAGGAACAGATAGATTCACCGCCTTACAGGCAGTCACAACACCCTCAGCAATCACATCACAACGCATGATGCCACCAAAAATATTGACCAAGATCGCCTTTACGCTCTTGTTTTTGAGCATGATCTTAAAGGCTTCAGTTACTTTCTCTGCTGTTGCGCCGCCGCCCACATCCAAAAAGTTGGCTGGCTGACCACCAAATAATTTGATGGTATCCATCGTCGCCATGGCGAGACCTGCGCCATTCACCAAGCAACCAATATTGCCATCTAGGGAAATATAGGCAAGATCAAATTTAGAGGCCTCAATTTCAGCCGCATCCTCTTCGTCCACATCGCGATAGGCCACGATTTCAGGATGACGATAAAGCGCATTGGAATCAAAGTTAAATTTCGCATCGAGAGCCTTAATGTTGCCATTGCCCTCCAAAATGAGCGGGTTAATTTCCACCAAGGATGCATCGGTATCCCAATAGGTTTTGTAAAGATTCTTAAATACGTCGCGGGCTTGGGCTTGCGAGCCATCCGGAACGCCAATGCCTTTGCTAAGTTGATCGCACTGGGCATCGGTCATGCCAATCAATGGATCCACAAATACTTTGATAATCTTCTCGGGAGTCTTTGCGGCAACCTCTTCAATATCCATACCACCTTCACTCGAGGCCATCACCACCACCTTCTGGGTAGCGCGGTCTGTCAAAATTCCAAGGTAGTACTCTTTTTTAATATCCGCGCCGTCTTCAACCAATAAACGCCGTACTTTTTGTCCCTCAGGACCCGTCTGATGAGTTTTTAATTGCATGCCCAAGATTGCGCTGGCGTATTGCTTCACCTCGTCCATGCTCTTGGCCACCTTCACGCCGCCGCCTTTACCACGACCGCCCGCATGAATTTGCGCCTTCACAACCCAAACGGGGCCGCCTAACTTCTTCGCGGCTTCGATTGCCTCGTCCACGCTAAACGCTGGAATACCATTGGGTACCGGTACGTTGAATTGGCGCAGAATCGCCTTGCCTTGGTACTCATGAATTTTCATAGCAACTCCTGGAATGATTAAATTTCAACGCCAGCGTGAAAAGCTATTTTCCTTGATGGGGCCCTTGGGTCATTGACCCAAATCAAGGCAAAAAAGGCTTAATACGCCCTCAGATGACCCATAAGTCTAACATTTTCACTGCACCAAATTGGCTATTTCGAGGGGTTCCGACCGCTAATAAGTCGGCTAACAAGCTCTGGATTAAAGCCTTTTGAAACCAAGAAGCGGTACTGCTTGGCACGTTCCTTTTGATCCGAGGAAATTTCACCAAATTTACGAGCCCACAAGGCCTGGGCACGCTCAAATTCGGATGAACTTAGTTCATGACTTAGCCGAGAAATCATGCCGGGATCGACTCCAGAGCGCTGCAACTCGTCGACTACACGGCGCAAACCGTAGCGCTGACTACGCCGACGCACGAGAGCCTGCGCATACCGCTCATCGGATAACCAGCCCTTGGCCTCAAAGTCATCCAAAACCTGGGTAATTTGCTCTTTAAGATCGGCTGGCGGCTCGTCGCCTACTTGGCTTTGTAACTGGAGTAATTTATGAGCAAGTTCATGACGGCTGTACTCGCGACGGGATAAAAGACGCAAAGCCCGAGCTTTAAGACTCGGGCTTTGTTTGAAAACGTGATCAAGTCCTGGCATTAAGCGCTCGCGGATTCAATCTCCTCATCGTCTAAGGTTTCGCTAATAAGGGTTCCGCCACTTTTTACGCCAAGCTTCTGCCGAATCTTGGCTTCGATTTCCTTAGCAATTTGAGGGTTTTCTTTTAAAAACTCGCGCACATTATCTTTACCTTGGCCGATGCGATCACCGTTATAGCTATACCAAGCGCCTGACTTTTCAACGATCTCAGCCTCAACGCCCATGTCAATAATTTCGCCTTCACGGGAGATGCCTGCACCGTACATGATGTCAAAAATCGCTTCACGGAAGGGTGGGGAAACCTTGTTCTTCACGACCTTCACACGGGTCTCGTTGCCGATCACTTCATCACCCTTTTTGATGCTACCAATCCTTCGAATATCAAGACGCATCGATGCATAAAACTTGAGCGCATTACCGCCGGTCGTGGTTTCGGGGGAACCAAACATCACACCAATCTTCATCCGAATTTGGTTAATGAAAATCACCATCGAATTCGTACGTTTGATCGTGCCGGTTAACTTACGCAGTGCTTGACTCATGAGACGGGCCTGCAGCCCTGGTAATGAATCGCCCATATCACCTTCGATCTCAGCCTTAGGCACTAAGGCTGCGACCGAGTCGATTACGATTAAATCAATCGAGCCTGAACGTACCAGCGCATCGGCAATTTCTAATGCCTGCTCACCCGTATCGGGTTGGGAGATTAATAGATTGTTGACATCCACGCCCAACTTAGAGGCGTACTGCACATCAAGTGCGTGTTCGGCGTCGATAAATGCACAGGTACCGCCGAGCTTTTGCATTTCAGCAACAGCATGAAGAGTTAATGTGGTTTTTCCAGAGGACTCTGGGCCATAGATTTCAATGACACGCCCACGCGCTAAACCACCTACGCCTAGGGCAATATCGAGCCCTAAGGAGCCACTCGATACCACCTGTATATCTTGATTAATTTCTGCGTCGCCAAGACGCATAATCGAGCCTTTACCAAACTGCTTTTCAATTTGGGCTAAGGCAGCCGTTAGTGCTTTTTGCTTCTCGCCACTCATCCCTGCAAACTCTGATGAGGCTGATTTTTTCTTGTCGTCCATGGCCATCCTTTTCTAGATATCGGTTTGGTTTTGCTCGATTAATCGCTCAAATTCATACTGTGTGCTTACTGTATATAAAAACAGTATTGTTTGCAAGTGGGTACTTCGGATTTATTTGTATGATTGGCTTTATATTGCATTAAGTAAGTGCTTATTTACTTATAAAGCATTGATTTATATATAAATATTACTTTTCTTTAGCAAAATGTAAAAATACCGGCATCGCAATCGCCCAAACGACAGCTAAGTAGATCAAGGCAAAAACCTGTACATCTGCATTTGGCCAAGAGGCCGCTCCAAGGCGCACACCCGCTTCGTAGCAAAGGGGTCCAGCTATGGCCCCCAATATAGCAGCCAAGCCATTTTTGCCTTGTAGCCAAGCCATCGACTCTTTCAGGGTGGTGGCAAAAACTAGCCATAGCGCCCACATCCAAACCGGTGAAATCGCGGCAAATGGAGAGTCCGATTCAAACCGAATCCAACCCAGTTGAACCAAAATCGTATCCGCAATCAGACCATAAATGAAGACTTTGAGAAGTAGCTCATGTTCACTGCGCGCATTTTTATGCAGCCACAGATAAACCCCGATGCAAATGAGTGCGACCGCAATAGCCAATCCAAGTTGATGGTGTGCGGCACCTAAGATGCAAGCAAACCAGCCAATCTGAAATAAAACAAAATTCCAGATCTTGCGCCAAGTACCCCGATTAATCGCTAAATTCACAATACCCAATCTAGCGTTTGTAGAAAGCTAAGGTGACCTCGCCCAAATAAATACCAAACTTGCTCATTTCGGCTTTATTGAGCATGACCTTATCGTCCATCAGGTACATCCAATCATTAAATTGCACGTGATAAGTTTTGCCATCTACTGGCAAAGCCAAGGTATAGCGCCAGTTGAGCGCATTCCCCGCCAACTCGCCCACCGCCTCTCCAATCACATCACTTGCGGTTCCACTGTAACGGCCAGGCCCCACTTCGGTCAGCGTCCAAATCCGCTTTTGCTTGGTGCCGTCCGAGTAAACAAAATCCTCATCTAGGGTGCCAACCTTTTTGCCATCCTTAACTTCCCATTTGGCTTTGATAAGTACCTTGAAACGTTTAACCACCTCACCACTGCGATTGGTAAAGATCCCGTAGGCATCAATCTCACCATCAAAGTAGGTCGCCAAATCCAACTTGGGGACTTCCTTGCTGTACATTTGCACACTTGGGCTCGAACAGGAAGCCAAGCCAAGCGATAGCAGAGAAATGAAAAAAATCGTGATTAGACGCTTGAGTCTAGTGAACATAATGGGCACCAAGTAAAGAATTAAGGATTAGGGCAGTTTGCGGCAATTAAAGCGGGCGGACAGCGACTCGCAATCAGTGCCGAGCGTAACTTCGGCACACTGGTACGCTCATCAAGCCAGATTCCAAAAAAGGCTTTGGCAAACGCATCCCCAGGAATATCACCAATGACTTTTCCATTGTGCAAGAACAAAGTACCCCGATCGGGAAGGTGGACGCCAACTAGGGTGTCACCCGAAGCAATATCCGGAAATAGTTTCTCGAGGCTTTGCAACCATAACAGGCGCTGCTTTTCAGGTACGCCCAAACGAGTCATCTCATCGATGGTGCGCTTGGCCAGATCGACCCCCTTAAAAGACCGAATGTAATGAATTTCCAAGGCAAAACCGTTTTGACCCTTGGGATCGGCCACATAGTAGCGCGCATCATAGACATCAAAACCCCAAAATGTAAGGCGCCCCTGACCTTGCAGGCTGGCAGTCTCAATATAGCGATAAACCGGTGATTTACCGCCGGAGGTATTCGCAAACGACCAGGTCGACCCCAAAAGGGCAAACGCTAGAAAGAGGGTTCGGATATGGGACCAAATCATGCTGACTAGCATAGAGGAGTTTTGTGACCCTTGCACAAACCCAATTTTTCACAAGGAGGAATAAAAAAACCCGCTCCGAAGAGCGGGTTTATAACTTCAAAAAACTTAATTAGTTAGATTGTGTATTGAGTGTATCGCCACGCAGCGTTGGGTAACGCACGTGATCGACCAAATCCTGAATATCTTTACGTGGAGCTGGGGTTACCAAGCTCACCAAGATAATTGCTGCAAAGCCAACCGGTACACCAAAGAGGCCAGCAGAGATTGGTTGAATACCCCACCAGAGTTCAACTGGGGAAGTGACACCAAAGACTCCGCGTAGCCATGGTTGTGTAGTGACCATGTAGTAGAAGGTGACTCCCAAACCAAGAACCATTCCGATGCAAGCACCTGCCTTAGTTGCACGCTTCCAGAAAATACCCAAGGTAAGCGCCGGGAAGAATGAGGCTGCAGCAAAGGAGAACGCTGCACCCACTAGGAACAGAATGTCTGCCGGTTTTTGTGAGGCCACGTAAGCAGCTGCTAAGGCCACAACTAATAGCAAGGCTTTCGAAATCGCCACACGCCGTGAAGCAGGCGCATTTGGATCGATCATCTTGTAATACAAGTCATGGGACAAAGCGTTTGCAATGGTCAGCAGCAAGCCGTCAGCGGTTGAAAGCGCAGCAGCCAAACCACCCGCTGCCACCATTCCGGAGATCACGTATGGTAAGCCCGCAATTTCAGGGGTTGCCAACACGATGATGTCGCCACCGATGGTCATTTCTGCTAACTGGAAGATGCCGTCTTTGTTGATATCAGCAACAGAGAGTAAGGATGGGTCAACCTTCGCCCATGCCGCGATCCAGGCCGGCAACTTATCAAATGGCGTTCCCACCAAGACTGTAAAGACCTCGTATTTCACCAAGACTGCCAAGGCAGGCGCAGTGAAGTACAGCAAGAAGATGAAGAACAACGACCAAGTCACAGACTCACGCGCAGCTTTCACCGATGGTGTGGTGTAAAAGCGCATCAGGATGTGTGGCAATGCCGCGGTACCTAACATCAAGCAGAAGATCAACGCCAAGAAATTACGCCGCGATGTGTCAAACGCAGCACGAGCTTTCTCGTCACCGTCTGGATTACCCGCAAACTGCTGTGCATGCCGTGGCATGTTCGCTAATGGGTTCGAACGATTGTTTGCACTAGTGCGTTGTGCTGTCCACGCTTTCTTTGCAGCTTCCGCATCTTTTGGAACGGCAGCTAAGGCTTTTTCAGCAGCAGCAATTTCTTCAGCAGGCGCATTCGCTGCTTTCAGATCAGCCACTTTCTTCTCCGCAGCAGCCTTGTCAGCAGCTAACGCAGCTGGCACATCCTTTAACTTCTCGCCAAGTGCATCCGCGCGTGCTTTGAAAATCGCACGAACTTCAAGCTCTTTAGGATCTTTAATCAGCTCGGCTTCTTTAGCGGTTACCTTTTCCAATTGCTGACCATAGATCAACTGTGGAATAGGGAAGCCAGTTTGTTTAGCCGATAACCAAACCACTGGAATCATGTAAGCAATAATTAAGATGATGTACTGCGCAACCTGTGTCCAGGTCACCGCGCGCATACCACCCAAGAACGAGCAAACCAAAATACCAGCAAGGCCCAAGAAAATACCGATCTCAAATGGCACGCCAGCCAAACGGGTGGTAATCAAACCAACACCGTAAATCTGCGCAACCACATATACGAAGGAGCACAAGATTGCAGCCAAAATACCAATTAA
>JBEDHB010000031.1:0-11083 GCA_041174325.1 Pseudomonadota bacterium | reverse complement strand
ATGGCATTACCCAGGTAGCACCAATGATCAAAAATATGAACATCCTTTCCTTCCCGGATCCCAATGGCCCCCGGGTATGGCCAAATCGCCACCTTTAATGTCTGTAAAGCGATTTGTAGGCGTAGGTCATGAATCGCTCGAGACTCTACGCCAATGCATGCGCCCTTGCATTGCTTGACATGAAAGCCAAAGCACGGACTTCCAGTGGTTAATTTTTCAAAGCCTAAGAGCCCTTCGCAGAGTTGATTTCGTTTGGCAATCGATTGGAGTGTTTGGGTGGCTTCACGCTTACTGTAAAAGAGTCCGTATAAATGATCTTGCTTGCCCGGTTGCAGTTCATGGTGATTCACAAGGCGGAGCTCTAGATGATTGGGTCCTTTTGTGAGCTGCCACGCGCATAGATCGCGCGAGCGGCGTAATTTGATATTTAGGCTTGGTAGCTTTTCCTTAATCAAGCGCGATTCCAGGAGCAAGGCTCCCAAATCTCCGCTGGTTTCAATCCAGTCAATATCTCGCACTTGCAATGAAAGCTTCATTTCTTTGCGGTTGGTTAATGAAGCCTGAAAATGACTCATGACCCGCGCTCGCAGATCATTGCTTTTCCCAATGTAGAGGGGTTGCTTATTCTCAGCATAAAACAGATAAACACCGGGTCGATTGGGGATCTCATCAATCAACTCACGGTCAATATGAGGCGGTAGGCTCGGTCTTCCTAATAGATAGTCAATCTGAGTCTGCAAATACTCTTGATCAAAGGACGCTTCGCAGCGCTGCCAGAACTGATGCAGTAATTGAGCATCGTCTAAGGCGCGATGGCGATTTTCAACTTGCAGGCCGTGAACGGCGATGAGGGTATCAAGATTGTGTCTTGCCTGGGTAGGAAATAGACGTCGGGAGAGCTTAACCGTGCAAATGACCTTGGGGGAGAAGTCAACTCCTACTCGCTTAAACTCAGCTTTGAGAAAGCTGTAATCAAAGCGGGCATTGTGAGCCACAAAGATCTTATCTTTGAGCTCCAGATACAGTTCTTCTGCAATCTCGGCAAAACTGGGTTTAGTGCTCACCATGGCTGGTGTAATCCCAGTGAGCTGCTGAATATTAGTAGTAATGAAAATACCTGGATTGATTAATTGCGACCACTGCGATATCTCTTGCTTATCCAGGGTAACTATTCCGATCTCCGTAATGCGATCTAAGTTAGCCCGTGAGCCTGTGGTTTCAATATCAACAAAGGCATAGATTGGTTCATGGCGAGACATAGCTTCGATCGCTCAATTAGTAATCGGTTCGCCTACGAATCAAATAGGAAAGCGAGTCAACTAAGAGCACTAGAGTAATCATGGCAATCAAGATGGTACTGGTATCCTGCATTTGGAATAGACCCATATGAAATGCCAACATTTGGCCTAAACCGCCGCCACCCACTACTCCCAATACCGCAGCGGCACGGATATTGTTTTCCCATCGATAAAGGGTGTAAGAGATAAATTGGGGCAGAATACCGGGCAAAGTGGCATACAAAAAGATTTTGAACTCACTGACCCCCATAGTCCTTAGCGTATCACCAGGATGCTTCGGTGCATTCTCAATCGCTTCTGCAAATAAGCGTCCCAATACGCCGGTGGTATGAAGAGCCAATGCCAAGGTCCCCGCAAAAGGACCTAATCCAGCAGAAATTAATAAGAGTGCCGCCCAGACTAATTCAGGAATTGAGCGCAAGCCATTGAGGAGCCAACGAGTAACCGTCCGATACGGAGCAGGATCGCTTGAGAAAGTCTTGCTTGCTGGTAATGCAAGCAAAATGCCAAGGAAGACCGCAATCAAGGTCCCAAGTGCAGACATTGCAATTGTCTCAAAGGAAGCATTTAATACTTTGAGCAAAAAGTCGGGGCTTAAATTGGGAACAAGGAGCTCGCCTAGAAATTTACTCATGAGCTCCCAACTGCGAACCGATAATAGTCGAGAGAGCTGTAAATCCAGCGTCCAAAAACTAGCAAAGATCAGCAAGCCGATTCCACCCAGAATCCACATACCTTGTTTTGATGAGCGTGGTGCTTTGAGTTCCATATCAATCCAAGGCATTTCGAAGTCTGGCACTAAACCAATCGGCTAAGGCCACTAAGAGCATGAAGACAATCAATATCGTGGCGACTTCGGAGCCATTAAACATTCGCATGGAGTTATCCATTTGCTGCCCCAGTCCGCCAGCTCCCACAAAACCCAAGACTGCCGAGGAACGAATCGCACACTCCCAACGGTAAACGGTGTAACTGGTTAATTCGCTTGAGTTTTGAGGTAAGACTGCATAGAAAAATGTTTGAATGCGCCCTGCTCCGTTACGAAATAATGCCTGGCTCGCCTCGGTTCCACCGCTTTCCAAGATCTCACCATAAATTTTTCCAAGCATTCCGGCGTACGTTAGGGCAATGGCCAATATGCCCGCAGCAGGGCCGAGTCCGACAACCCTCACAAAAACCAATGCCCAAACCAGCTCAGGCACACTGCGTAAGAGAATTAAAAGAAGTCGGATACCCTGTCGAATTCCAAATGGTAATAATGCCATTCGCCCAGTTAGTGCCGAGATGGATAAAACCCGGGTGCTCAAAAGTGTTAAGGGAATTGCTACAACCATGGCAAGCACTGTTCCAGCCGTGGCAATTGCAACTGTTCTCCAAGCTTCTACGGCAACTAACTTTAAAAACTCTGGATCTAGGTTGGGAGGAAAAAAATCACCCAGGAATTTCAGTGTGACCTTAAGATTTTCAGACTCAAAGAAGACCCAGGGCTTGAATTCCGTTGATATGAGTGCAGGCACCAATAAAATAATGCCCAAAATCCCAATACTGAGCCGCGTATGCCAAGCAGGATCCCTTAAACGCCAATCGCTTACAAGCGCCATCTAATTTAGAGATGAGTAATTTCATGCTCATTTTGAGCATAAAGGTGACGCAGATGATCATTATTGATCGCAGTCGAAGGTAAATCAAACTGAATTTCTCCACCCTGCATACCAATCACGCGAGGAAAATCGCGGGTGGCAACATCCACCTGATGCAAGGTCATGACTAGAGTAACGCCGCGCTTATACGCTTCCTCAATCAATACTTGGATAGCTTGACGTGAACGTTTAGGATCCAGAGCAGATAATGGCTCGTCGACCAACCATAGCTTGGCATGGCTCATCAATGTTTTAGCAAGACCAACGCGTTGACGCTCACCGCCAGACAGCCGATCAACCCGACTCCATAGTTTTTCACTCAGATCAAAGCGCGCTAGGGTATCAAACGCGTCCTTCGCATACAGGGGATAGATTAGATTAAGAAGTGATTGACCAATACCCATCTCAGGGAGTCGACTCGCGCTAAGCGCGGTGACTACACGCTGCCTAGGCGGTAATGGCGGAATTTGTGGGGCATAAAAAAGATCTTGACGCAATCGTAACCTAGCACAGGCAGAAACAGCCCACGGGTTCGTTCCACTTAATGTAACGTTGCCATTGATTGGCATCATTGCAGCAGCAATTATTTGTAATAAGGTCGTTTTACCAGACCCAGAGGGGCCAATCATGGCAATATGCTCCCCGGCGCGAACCTTCAGGGAGATCTCTCGTAAAGCAAATGCATGGTCCTGCCCCCGAGCCGGGTGTTGGGCCGCAACACGGTCTAAATCAATATCCACTACTTGATTAGTCCCGCACTTCGTCCGGCCCGCTCAAGCTCCTTGTAATTATCGGCCTTCGTAGGAATATATTTACTTGCCCGGTTGAGTGTCAGGATTTCTTTTCCTTCGGGCGTGTTCATATCCAGAGAAAACAAAGCCTTAGCAATTTGTTCGCGCTGAGCAGCAGGCATATCGGCATGCACTGACCAGTTGTAATTAAAGTAAGGTGGCGTGGTGTAGAAAACGTCTACTTTATTGGTATCGACCTTATTCTCATTCACAAACTTGTTCCAAACCGTAATGTCTAGCGCTGCCGCATCGACGCGACCGCTTACCACTGAAGCAATCGTAGCATCGTGCGCACCCGAATAAGCAACTCGTTTGAAGTCAGTATCTGGATTAATGCCGGCTTGCAAGAGAAAAAAGCGCGGCATCAGATGGCCGGATGTACTTGATTGGGATCCGAAGCTGACTTGCTTTCCTTTAAGGTCTGTCAACTTAGCAACACCCGAGTTCTTTTGAGTAATGAAGACCGACCGAAACTTGGTATCCTCCTCACGTTGCGCAAAGGGGATGACCTTACCTCCCGACCGAATACTCGCCTGGACATATGTAAATCCGCCGAACCAAACGAGGTCTACCTGCTTATTGACCAAAGCCTCGACAGCCGCCGGGTAGTCATTGACAGGTGTGAACTCGACCTTAGTCCCTAAACTTTTTTCAAGGTAGCGGCTTAGGGGGCCAAATTTACGAATTTGCTCGGTAGCAGCTTCCTCTGGGATTGTGGTGACGCGCAAAGTCTGTTGAGCATGACTTAACGAGAAAGTGCATATAGCAAGGCATGCAAACAATAATCGATGAAAAGTAGAAATCTGCATAGGGTTCCAAGCAATAAGGAATAAAAGGGGTTTTCGATTCAGCACCCAATTAACCAACATGCTTATGATCAATGATGGGGTGCCAAACTAAAAGTTTTAATATAGTCGATCTACCTATTTTTTGCTGTAAGCACCCTTTCATACTGAGTACAGATTCAATTGATATCTTGAAATATAGCTAACCTGAGATAACCTCCCATCATGACAACATCTGCATGCATCGAACTAAAAGAACTTGAGATTTCAGCAAATATCGGAACTTATGGACCTGGAGCAATCAAACCTGATCGGCACTTATTAGACTTAAAGCTGTGGATTGACTCCCACTTGGTACTGATCCAATCCGATGCCATGGAGAATGTTTTCGACTACGACCCACTCATCCTTGAAATTGATCGGCTAGCACAGGATGGTCATTATGAAACCCAAGAACGTCTAATGACACGAATTGTTCTGGCCTGTTCTCAGTATCAACAGATTCAAGCATTAGAGATCGCATTAATGAAATACCCTGTGCGAGCAAATTCCGGCTCACTCGGTGTTCATCTTACAGTCGATCACCTGACATTAAATGGTATTCGAGCTTCACTTCCTCAACGCGAGTAAGCTTTAATGAGACTAAGGATCTCATCGTAAAACTGTTGAACCCGTTTAATCAACTTCATGATTAGTCTCTTTAGATAAATTGAGGTCATTGTGATACCGTCAGATTTCTTTGTGAGGTTTTCTAAAAACCCACACTAACATTAGTACAAACGCAATGATTGCGCAGCTGCCTGAGAACATAAATGCATAAAAGGGGCTTATGGATTCATAGATCCAGCCAAAGATAATTGAGGCTGGTAATAACATTAGGCCATTAATCAAATTAAACCAACCAAAGGCCGTTCCCGTGAGACCTTTGGGTGCTAAATCAGCAACCAAGGCTTTTTCAACTCCTTCGATTGCTGCTTTAAATAAGCCATAGACAATGAATAACCCAAAGACTTGATAGATGCCCGCACTTGGTAACCCCATGCCAATATAAAACAATGCAAATGCAAGCCAAGCAATCAGAATAAAGCGCTTGCGCCCCATGGTATCGGATAGCGCTGATAACGGCGTTCCAAAGATGGTAGTGATCAGCGATATCGCAGCCCATAGAAGCGGGATTTGCTCTTGAGGAACTCCCAATTCTTTGGCTCGGAGCAGCAAAAACATGTCCGAGGAATTACCTAAGGCAAAAATTGCGGCCACAATCAAGTAGCGCTTAAATTCAATGGGCATCCCCTGTAAAGACCAACTAAAGCGATAACGTGTTAAAGCGCTGGTTTGGGAAGGTTCCTGAATATAGAGTGCTAACCCAATCGCAATGACTGCAGGAATAATGGCCCACAGGAAAATGTCTTGGATTGGCATACCCTGAGCCAGCAAGAATGCTGCCAGCAATGGTCCGATCACGGCGCCCGCATTATCCATCGAGCGATGTAGGCCAAACGTGACGCCACGTTGGTTCTCAGGTACGGTTTCTGCCAAAAGAGCATCTCTGGGTGAGGTTCTTAAACCCTTACCCATCCGATCGGTAAAACGGATCGCGACCACCCATAACCACGAATTAGCGATGGCAATGAGAGGACGACTAAAGCCCGCCAAAACATAACCCAGAACGATCCATGGCTTGGCTTTTTTGGTGCGATCCACAATCACACCCGAAACCAATTTAAAGATACTGGAAGATGCCTCAGCAATTCCCTCGATAATGCCCAGCGCTTTGGGTCCTGCCATTAATACTGTTGCCAAATACAGCGGCATTAAGGGATAAACCATTTCACTGGCGGCATCGTTTAGAAAACTAATAATGCCAATTAGCCAGACGGTGCGAGGGAGCGCGAGGATGGTTTTAACCATGATGGCTGAACTCTATCACCATAGTTAATCGACAGTGGCAGGTAAATCAAGCAGTTTTAACAACAACGCATTGGGCAGCAGTTAAGCCAGTACCGCGTATTTAAATCGATTGCCTACCATTTAGAGGAATTGGCAGATCTGAGAAGCACAATACTATCAATGACTTATTGCGTCCTAGGTTAAGCAAGTGAGTGGGCACTGGAACCAAATAACCTCAAAGTCAAAATAAAAATATACTCTTTCTTAAGCTAATTTATGCGCTAACAGCGGGGTGTTTAGTAGTAGCAATGACTCATTTATCAAAAATTTTGTTTGTTCTG
The DNA here is from genome assembly GCA_041174325.1 of Pseudomonadota bacterium. Lineage (GTDB taxonomy): Bacteria > Pseudomonadota > Gammaproteobacteria > Burkholderiales > Burkholderiaceae > Polynucleobacter. The sequence goes on along the minus strand of JBEDHB010000031.1, from coordinate 4,338 downwards.
TTGCTATCTTGGAGTATGCTCGCGCAGGCTCACGATACCAAGCGTCCCCGTATCGGCGCTCCGAATCAGCAAACCCCTGCAGGCGTTCCCGAAAACTGGGGTACCTATTGCGTTACAGAACTTGCGCCCCTATTCCGTGAGGCATTGGCACTATACGGCTCCAATAATCTAATGATTAGCAAGCCCTATGGTGGTCAATTTAGTAAGGCTCCAAACCTTTCTTCAGGTAGCAACCCCCTACCGCGCGTGTTACCGAAAATTCCGTTTACACCCCCTGTCCATATTGGACAGAAAGATAAAAAGATCACAGTCTATGTGGCTAAGAAAATTGTCACAATGGATCCTGGATGGCCATATGCTACTGCAGTAGCGGTTCAAGATGGACGCATCCTCTCCGTTGGCAGCTTTGAGGATCTCAAACCCTGGCTCGATAAGCATCCCTATGAAATCAATACTAGCTTTAAAGATAAGGTGATGTATCCCGGCTTTATCGAAGCGCACGGCCATCCGGTCATGGGCGGGATTGCAATTAGTCTTCCACCCCTGACCTACTACCCCTTACGTAATCCCTATGGCCCTGAATTCCCAGGCGTAAAAAACTATTCCGAGATGATTACTAAGCTCAAAGAATATGTCGCACAAGCCAAGTCCCCCGATCAAACGATCTTGACCTGGGGCTTTGACTCGGTGGCCATGGGTGGCAAAAATCCTACCAATATAGATTTAGATAAAGTCTCCAAAACCAATCCGATCATCCTATGGGATACCTCAGAGCACTTTGTTTTTGCGAATTCAGCAGCCATTAAAAAGTATGGCGTTACGAAAGAACAGTTAGCTAAAACGATTGGTGCTGGACGCAATCCTGATGGAAGCTCCAACGGTCAGTTTTTAGGTACCGAGGCAGCAAAGCTCATTATGCTAAAACCCCTCGCTGAAATATTAACGCCCGAGCGAGGCCTATACAGCTTACGCTACATTAGCGCACTCATGCAGCAGGCAGGAATTACCACCACGGGCGATCTTTTCTATGGCGGCGTTAACTTAGATCTCGAAAACCAACTGGTCAATGAGGTATTCGGTGGACCTAATGCAAAGGCTCGAATTGTGCATGTGGTTGATGGCATCACGTTCATGGGTATCTACGGCTCCAAAGCGATTGACCAAGCCATTGCATTACGTAAACGCAGTAATGATCAAATCATTTTTAATGGTGTTAAATTTTTTGCCGACGATGCATTTGTAAGCCTTGGGATGCAGTTGGAATGGCCTGGATACATTGACTCCGATAAATACAAAGGGCTATTTATGTTTAATAGCCGCGATGATTTTCTCAAAGCAATGCGGCCTTGGTGGCAAACTGGCTTTCAGATTCATGTCCATTCCAATGGCAGTGGCGGCAATCAAATTACCCTTGATGCACTCGAGATCCTACAGGCTGAGCACCCTCGCTTTGATCACCGCTTTACCTTCGAGCATTTTGGTATCTCGACAACCGCACAGGGACGTCAATTAAAGGCCTTGGGTGCAATTGTTAGTACCAATCCGTACTATGTCAGTGAGCGTGCTGATATCAATGCCAACTATATCGGCACTGATCGTGCATCCTTAGCTGCTCGAATGGCCTCTCTCATTAATCAAGATGTGGTGGTTGCACTCCATTCGGATACCCCCGTCGGAATCCCATCGCCCTTACTGGAAGTTTGGATTGCAGTAAACCGGGTCGGCAGTCAATCTGGCAAAGTACATGCGCCCTATGAGCGGGTTTTAGATGTCAATCGGGCAATGAAAATGGTGACGATTGATGCTGCTTATGCTTTAGGTATTAATGATCGGGTTGGCAGCATCGAGGCGGGTAAATTTGCTGATTTTGTGGTGCTTGAAACCGATCCACAAGAGGTTGATCCTCTCAAAATTAAGGATATCCCAGTTGTTGCAACAATCCTTGGCGGTCGCCCTACCCTCACTTCCGAAACTAAAACACCAAACTGGAAGTAACGGTTAGCCTGCGTAGCAGGAGTCGAACCCAAAACTCAAGGCTTATATATCTTTTTAAAAACGCGCATCATGAATTAAGCCAGCAATCAGGGGTGGTGCCCAACCATTTTGATTCTCGTATGGCCACTGTTGCAGAAATACCAGAACGGACAATCGCCAATGTCCTTGCAATCAGTCTAATGGTCATGCTTGATAGATCATATTATGATTGAATGATGAATACACTATGCACACATCAAGTAATCACTTTCAGCAAAATACAAGGATTTTTGTAAACCATGTGTCCGGTATTGCCAGCTCTCTATCTTCATCACCAAAGAGGTGATGTTTCATGAGCCGAGTGTAATTGACCTAGCTATTATCCAAACGTATTGTTCTCAAAATGCACGGGGAATAATTGATTCAAATGATGGAATGGGTAATTATGATTTCAGGAATTGCTATTTGAGCGATAAGTATCATTAACTAATGAGCAGCTTTGTTTTTTCTTGTATCCTCCTCGCCGCACTTATGCATGCGCTTTGGAATATATTACTTAAGTCAGGGTTGGATAAAAACCTAGAAACCGCAGTAGCAAACTTTGCAACCGGGATCCTTGCTATTCCCTTACTCCTTATATATGGACTTCCCGACCCCGAAACCTTTCCATACATAGCTGTATCAATCGTTCTTCATTTAATTTATTTCTATTTGGTCGCTTCCGCATATCGCTTCGGAGACTTGAATCTCGCTTATCCCATCATGCGCGGAGCGGCTCCACTTCTGACTCTCTTGTTTGGATATCTGTTTTTACGTGAACATGTATCGGATGGAGTGATTGCTGGCATTTTTCTAGTTTCGGCTGGGGTTATTCTTCTGGGTTTACGTAAAACAACAACATCAGCCCATCATTTAAAAGCCCTATTCTTTGCTCTTATTAACGCCCTAGTCATTGCCCTCTACACCATTGTTGATGGGCATGGGGTGCGGCTTAGTAATAACGCGTGGTCTTACGTCAGCCTATTAATGTTTTTGCACGGCTGTGTTTTTATATCGCTAGTACTTTGGCAACGTCATCGTCAAAAATTATTACCAGAGAGTTTTAGCTACATCAGAGCGCGTCTTATGTATCCCTTAATCGGTGGGACTTGTATTATTGGCTCCTATTCCATTGCACTTTGGGCAATGACCCAAGCGCCTATATCGTTAGTTGCGGCAGTTCGCGAAACATCCGTTTTATTTGCTTTTCTATTTGGAACTCTTTATTTAAAAGAATCGCTTTACCCCCAACGGATTCTTGGTGCCATAGGGGTGTGTCTAGGTTTAATCTTGATACGAATTTATTAACTCTTGGTTCAGAGCATAAGAAAATCAACTATAGTCGGGTTGATAGCACCCGCAGGCGTTTGTCGGGAAAACCAACATTCTTACGAACCCTGCATTTTATGATTAGCTTTTGTTTTTTAAACCTTTCAGTAAATGAGTTTTGAAGCTTACTGCCAGCGGTGATAACTTTTTCCCCTTAAGGCTGACAATATGCCAGTTAGACATTAATGGAAAATCTATCATCTTCAAGACTTGAATTTCTCGATTTAAGCTATCACCAAGAGAGTGTATCGATAATGCCGCAATCCCAAGATTTGCAGCAACCGAGTTTCGCACTGCCTCATTGGTCCCGAGCTCTAAACGAATATTGGGGCTAAAGTGCTTCTTACGAAAGTAAGCATCAACTGCCATGCGCGTTCCTGAACCCCGTTCTCGCATGACAAATTTTTCCTGCTTAAGATCCTTGATCCCCAAGTTATTTTTCTTAGTTAATGGATGATTGATAGCCGCAATAATAGCAATTGGATTTGACATGAAGATTTCATCTTCAATGTCCAAATGCGATGGCGGCATCGACATGATGTAGAGATCATCTTGGTTATTTTCAAGGCGCTGGACTACCCCATCACGATTAAGAACCTCAAACGCAATCTCAATGTCCGGATAAGTTTTACAGAAATCGCCCAGCATCTGGGGAATAAAGTATTTCGCCGTACTAACTGCTGCCACCTTTAAGCGCCCTTTGGTAAGACCTTTCATGAGCGCAATCTCTTGCTCAAAACTTTGCCATTCATCGAACATGGCGCGGGCTGATTTGGCTAAACGCTCGCCTGCATAGGTCAAATGAACTTTGCGGGAGACCACTTCAAACAAAGGTTCTCCGATATTTTCACTGAGCTCCTTAAGCTGCATGGAGGCCGTAGGCTGGGTGACGTGGGTGCGCTTAGCGGCACCACTCACACTGCCCGTTTCGACTAGGGCAAGAAATAAACGCAGTTGACGAAAGCTTGCATTCATAGATATTTATCTATATATAAG